>JBDSLV010000339.1:0-8567 GCA_039916205.1 Mesorhizobium sp.
GATGTCCTTGTTGCTGAATCTCAGATCCAGAGGAATCCCAAGCGCCTGGCTCAGCGGCGCCAGTGTCAGGCGCTCGCGCGCGCTGTTTTTGGAATCTGCGGTCGCTATCAGCGTATCAGGGCGAAACGCGACGCCGTTTAGCGTGAGATGCTGAAAATATCGGACATAGGCCTGCGCGCGTGCCTCCCCAGCTGGAGACAGCCCTGTCCCGCTATCGGGCTTTTCGGCATGACGTATGATCAGCACCGTCGCATCCGCGAGGCCCGCCGTTGGAGTTTCGAGAGCGGCGCTGGTGGAAACCGGGGTCACGAGCGAGGTGACTAGCAAGGCCAAGGCAAAAGTGAGTACGGGGGATCGATTGAGCCAGTTCGACAAAAGGGGTTCGTGCGGCATGCGGAGCCTTCCCAATTCTGAGCTGCTGCCCTTGTCACGACATTGCGGACTTTGCTGCCGCTCATTTACAGTATTCCGGTCACCCATCGATCGATGCGGGTGTCCTCCCGGTAGGCGATCCGGACCAGCGCGGCGGCGACAAGTGCGGTCGCGACGCCACCCAGGATGTCACCGATGTAGTGGGTTCCGATATAGATGCGGGAAATCACGACAAGCAGGGCGGCCGCGAAGAACAACAGTGCCTTGCGGGCACGGGCGCTGAACGCATAGCTGAAGACGATGGCAAAGCTGGCGGTGGCGTGGTCCGATGGAAACGACGGATCGGCGCTGCGCGCGACAAGCAGGTGTGACACACCGGCGTCGTAGGGCCGAATGCGATGGACGAGCAGCAGAATAATCTGGTTGAGGGCCAATCCGAGCAGGAACGACAGGGCACAGGCGACCGCAACATGCCTCTCTGATCGCACGCCACCACCCCACCACCAGGACGCCACAACGGCGAGGATCAACAAGGGTACGCCGACCTCTGTGACAGCAACCATGAACAGATCGAGCAGATTGTTGTGCCCGGCAAGGTCATTGATCCAGCCCGTCACCTGGGCATCCAGATTTTCCATTCCATCACCACTCCATTTCAAAAAGAAACCGCGAGACAGCCCATTCTCATGCCGCCTCCCGCTTACCCAAGCGCGTTCGAACAGGCAGCAGGCCGATCAAGGTCAGCACAGTGAAGACAGCGCCCGCGAGGAAGGTGCCATGCGGCCCCGTCACATCCCAGAGAGCCCCTGCGATCACGCTGGCAATGAGGAGCGCCACCCCGGTGACAAGGTTGAACATGCCAAAGGCGGTTCCACGCAATTCCGCCGGTGCGGCATCGGCGATCAACGTTGCCAGCAATCCTTGGGTGAAGCCCATATGCAGCCCCCAGAGGACCACTCCGAGCACAAGCCCGAATGTCCCCGGTGCGAAAGCGAGAATCAGATCGGCTGCGAGGAGCAGAAACAGGCCGACGATCAGAACCGTCGCGCGGTCCACGCGATCGGACAGCACGCCGACGGGATAGGCCGACAGCGAATAGGCGAGGCTCATGATCACCAGGACCATCGGGGCCAATACCAGCGGCAGGCCGATCGATTGCGCACGCAAAATGAGGAAGGCTTCGCTGAAGCGAGCGAGGGTGAACACTGCCGCGATCGCGACGACCCACCAATAGGTCGCTCCCAGACGACGTAGTTCGTCGCGGTGCAGCGGCATGCGGACACGGCGCTGCTCCTTCGGCCGATCTGGTTCCTTCACGGCGACGAGGATCAGGCCAAAGGACAGGAATGCCGGAATAATGGCAATCCAGAACACCGTTTGAAAATGATTGGCTGTCAACCACATCAAGCCGATGGCGAGGAGCGGACCGATAAAAGCGCCGATCGTATCGAGTGACTGACGGAGGCCGAAGCTCGCGCCACGCAGATGCGGCGGGGCGATGTCGGCGACAAGCGCGTCCCGCGGTGCACCGCGAATGCCCTTGCCGACACGGTCGATGAAACGCGCCGCGATGAGCCATTGAATCGACGACGCCAACGGAAAGATCGGCCTGGTGAAGGCGGCCAGGCCATAACCGAACGCAGCGAGGAGTTTGCGCTTCCCGAGCCAGTCGCTCAGTGCTCCGGAAAAGACTTTCGTGATCGAGGCGGTCGCTTCAGCGATGCCCTCGATGACCCCGACGGTAAGGGCTGACGTTCCGAGCACTGTCACCAGGTAGATGGGCAACAGCGCGTGGATCATCTCCGACGAGATGTCCATCAGCATCGAGACGAAGCCGAGCACCCAAATGCCGGCTGGAATCCCCTGCCTGGCTCCGGGGCGATCCATCGTCTCGGTTGTCATCGCACCTGTTCCGTCATCCTGGCCGCAACCTCACCGATTTTCATCGTGCGCGTCGAAGACCCGTTGAGCATAGCTGTCGAGCAAAGCCTCGCAGGCACGCAGCCGTTCGGCAGCTTCATCCGCAAGTGACGCACCGTAGAAATCAAGCTTCTTGATCTTCTCCAGCCAGCCCTGGAGCTTCTTCAGATCTGTGTCTTCCTCTTCGAGTTCGGCATAGGTGAACATGTTGATCGTGATTTCCTTGGCGATCTCGACCTCGAAGCCGCCGCACCGCCCAAGGAACTCGCGGTACTGGTCGTCGCGATCCGCTTTGAAGCGGGCGACCACCTTGTCCTCTTGAGCGCGATCAAGGGCGACCGTCTCGAGGATGACGGATTCGCCGCCCATCTTGAAAACATCGTTCTCCAGCATTTTCAGCCGGCGCACATGATCGTCGGTCTTCGGCAGCAGGCAGACGCCGTTCTGCAGGTAGATCGCGCCCATCCCCTTCAGCCGCCGCCATAGCGCAACGCGCTTCGTGGCTGGCTCCGGAGGTACTTTGTACGTCAGAAGAAGCCATGTGGGGACAACCATGACTTCAGCTTAATGCAACGACCGTAACAATTCAACGGAAACCGATGGCATTCGTGCTACCTTTTGGAAGCTTACGGATGAACGAAAGCGATAGGCGGATTTGCCGAAGTTAGAGGAAGCAAACCAGCAATTCGGGCACTTGGTCGCATGCAGTTTGCGATGGTCACCCAATCGCCATGGAACCTGCAGCTATGAGATTTGACGATGAATGGAGGGCGAATGAAGCATTCGTGGGTTCTGGGCGTTTATCACAATAGAGTTTGCCATCGCCATTGAGGCGCAGATTCGCTGCAAGCCTGGCGCTTTCCTCTGTGACCACAAACTTTCAACTGCAAGCGGGCGTTGAGAAGCATCGTCTTCGGACCCACGTCCGGGAAGACGTATTGACCTGGCGGCCGGACAACCAGAGTGGCAAGCCGCCGCCCGCTGAGGTCGATACGATGTTCAGGAGTTTGGCGCCGGACAGAACCCTACCTCACCTTGCCGAAAGCGGCTTACAATAGGTCGCCAATCTGCGGTTTGTCTCAAAGAGGCAGAATAATTGCACGCCGCGCAAGCGCCACCGCTGCTCGTGCCCAAGTCAATCAGCAGCGACAACCCAATGAGCAACGCTGGATGTGTCTACATGATCAAGAATGCCGCTCACGGTGACGCTACGGATAAGTCCGCACGCGGCCATGAAAGCCGCGTTCGTCGCGACTAAATGCCGAGCATCTTCTTGGCTTCGTTGAGCGCAGCCTCTGATCCTGCATGATCGCCGGCCGCATGCAATTTCTCGCCTTGGGCACGCAGTTCTTTGACCTTGGTCATATCGGCGTCCGCGAGAGTCGCGGACGGCAACGCCGCGTCGATCGCGGCCATGATGGTCGGGCATGAATTCGCAAAGGCGGCCGCTGGGATGACCGACAAGAAAAGCGCAAGAGAAATTGAACGTAACATGGCTGTTCCTCCTGCCGGCCCGGAATGCCTTGCATCAATGACCGGCACACCGATAGTACATGGCAGCGCCCGGTGCGGCAATCACCATGCGGGTTGCGGCCTCTCATTCGGCAGCGAGGCCAAACCTCACGGGTTCCGTGAGCGCAACCTCATCGATCGTCGTCGATGCAATGTCCTTCGGCAACCGCCATCCCTTGACCAACCCGTAAATCGCCGGGATCACCACAAGGGTCAGGAGGGTAGACGAGATCATGCCACCGATCATCGGCACGGCAATGCGCTGCATCACTTCCGAGCCGGCGCCTGTGCTCCATAGAATCGGGATCAGGCCGGCCATAATGGCAACGACAGTCATCATCTTGGGCCGGACGCGCTCCACAGCACCAAGCATGATCGCCTCATAGAGATCTGCCCGGCTGAACGGCTGTTTGTGTGCTGCCCGCTCTGCCTTCACTTCGGCCATGGCCTGCTCCAGATAGATCAGCATGACGACACCAGTCTCCGCGGCGACGCCGGCGAGCGCGATGAAGCCAACTGCGACCGCCACCGACATGTTGAAGCCGAGCCACCACATCAGCCATATCCCCCCGACAAGGGCGAAGGGCAAGGACAGCATGACGATCAACGTCTCGGTGAGCGCCCTGAAGTTGAGAAAGAGCAGCAGGAAGATGATGAGCAGCGTGACGGGCACGACGATCTTCATCCGCGCCGCGGCTCGCTCCAGATATTCGAACTGCCCGCTCCAGGCGACTGAATAGCCCGGGGGCAGCTTCACCGTCGCCGCGACGGCCTTCTGGGCATCGGCGACATAGCCACCAAGATCACGGCCGTTGATGTCGACGAAGATATAGGTCGCGAGCTGGCCGTTTTCGGTGCGGATCGAGGTCGCGCCGCGGGTGAGCTGGACTTTCGCCACCTCGCCAAGGGGAATGGCGCCGCCACCGGGCAGCGGCACTTCGACGTCGGTGGCGATCGACTGAGGACTCGATCGCAGATCACGGGGATAGCGGATATTGACCCCATAACGCTCACGTCCCTCGACGGTTGTCGTCACGGTCTCGCCGCCGAGCGCGGTCGCGATGACGTCCTGGACGTCGCCGACGGCAAGCCCGTAACGGCCGAGCGCCTCGCGATCCGGAACGATATCGAGATAGTAGCCGCCGATCACCCGCTCGGCATAGGCACTGGACGTGCCCGGAACCGTCTTGAGGGCCACTTCGATCTGGCGTGCGATCTGTTCCATCTGCGCCAGATCGGTGCCGTACACCTTAACGCCGACTGGCGTCCGGATGCCAGTCGAAAGCATGTCGATGCGGGCGCGGATCGGCATGGTCCAAGCGTTGGAGACGCCGGGGAACTGCAAAGCCTTGTCCATCTCGGTCTTCAGGCTGTCGATGGTGACGCCAGTCCGCCAATGATCCTTTGGTTTCAGATTGATGATGGTCTCGAACATCTCGGTAGGAGCCGGGTCGGTCGCGGTCATCGCCCTCCCCGCTTTGCCATAGACCGAATCCACCTCCGGAAAGGACTTGATGATCCGGTCCTGCATCTGCAGGAGCTCCGCCGCCTTGGTGACGGAGATCCCCGGCAGCGTCGTCGGCATGTACATCAGCGTGCCTTCGTTCAGGCTCGGCATGAATTCCGAACCGATCTGGCTCACCGGCCAGACGGAGACGCCAAGCACGACAAGCGCGAGCAGGATGGTGAGCGTCTTCGCCTTCAGGACGCCGCGAATGACGGGACGGTAGATCCAGATCAGGAAGCGGTTGATCGGGTTCTTGTGCTCCGGGATGATCCGGCCGCGCACGAAGACCACCATCAAGGCCGGCACCAGCGTGATCGACAGGATCGCCGCGGCCGCCATGGCGAAGGTCTTGGTGAAGGCGAGAGGACCGAACATCCGGCCTTCCTGCGACTCGAGCGTGAAGATCGGCAGGAACGATACCGTTATGACGAGAAGGCTGAAGAACAGCGCCGAGCCTACCTCGCTCGCCGCGTCGATCAGGATCTGCACGCGCGGCTTGCCGGGCGGAGCGCGCTCCAGATGCTTGTGGGCATTCTCGATCATGACGATAGCGGCGTCGATCATGGCGCCGACGGCGATGGCGATGCCACCGAGGCTCATGATGTTGGAGCCGAGCCCGATCGCCTTCATGGCGCCGAACGCCATCAGGATACCCACCGGCAGCATCAAGATGGCGACAAGTGCGCTACGCAGGTGAAGAAGGAACACGACGCAGACCAGGGCGACGATGACGCTTTCCTCGGCCAGCGTGCGCTTCAACGTCTCGATCGCCGCTTCGATGAGCTGCGAGCGGTCATAGACAGGCACGATCTCGGCACCCTTGGGAAGGCTCCCTGCGATGTCGCTCAGGCGTTGCTTGACGTTCTCGATCACGGTCAGGGCATTGGCCCCGAACCTCTGGAGGACGATGCCGCTCGCGACCTCGCCTTCGCCATTGAGTTCGGTGATGCCGCGCCGTTCGTCGGGACCGATCTCGACCCTGGCGACGTCCTTGAGGCGCAGAGGCACGCCCTGGTCCGTTTTCAGGACGATGTCTTCGATATCGGCAATCGACTTGATGTAGCCGCGGCCACGCACCATGAACTCGAATTCGGAAAGCTCCAGCGTGCGGCCGCCGACATCCCGATTGCTGGCGCGCACGGCATCGCGGACCATCGACAGCGATATGCCCTGGGCACGCAGCCGCAACGGATCGACGACAATGTTGTACTGCTTGACGAAGCCGCCAACGCTCGCGACCTCGGCGACCCCTTCCGCCTTGGAGGCGGCGTATCGCACAACCCAGTCCTGCAGCGACCGCAGCTCGGCCAGCGTCATGTCCTTGGCGACGACCGCGTACTGGTAGACCCAACCGACTCCGGTCGCATCGGGGCCGAGGCCCGGCGTGACACCAGCCGGCAGGCGCTGCGCGGCGGCGTTGAGATATTCAAGCACGCGCGACCGTGCCCAATAGGGATCAGTGCCGTCTTCGAAGATGACGTAGACGAAGGAAACGCCGAAGAAGGAGAACCCGCGCACCACCTTGGATTTCGGCACGGTCAGCATTGCCGTCGTCAGGGGATAGGTGACCTGGTCCTCGACCACTTGTGGAGCCTGGCCGGGATACTCGGTGTAGACGATGACCTGCACGTCCGAGAGGTCCGGAATGGCATCAAGCGGGAGCGTCTTCAGCGCGTAGGCTCCAGCGGCCACCGCGAAGGTCGTGGCGACGAAGATCAGGACGAGATTGCGTGCGGACCACGCGATGAGCCGGGAGATCATGGCGCAGTCTCCGGGTTCGACATGCCGCTCAGCGCAGCCTTCAGGTTGCTCTCGGCGTCGATCAGGAAATTCGCCGCGACCACGACCCGATCGCCCGTGGCAATGCCGTTGCGGATTTCGGTAAAGCCGCCGCCTTGAAGGCCGATCTTGACCTCTCGCGGCTCGAAGCGGCCCTCGCCCTTGTCCAGGATAACGACCTGCCGCGTGCCGGTGTCGATCACCGCGCTATTGGGGACGGCGACGACCGGGGCGTTGCTGCCGCTCCCGATCTCAACATCGGCATACATGTCCGGCAGCAAGAGACCATCCGGATTGGGGATTTCGATCCGAACCTTGGTCGTGCGCGTTTCCTTGGCGACCTGCGGATAGATCAGGGCAACACGGCCGCTGAAGGTTTGGCCGGGCAGACTTCGCACCCGGATCGTGGCGACGGCGCCGACCTTCACGGCTCCCAGCTCATATTCGGGAACGTCGGCGACGATCCACACGGTCGAGACATCGGCGAGACGGAAGAGCACGTCGCCGGGCGATGCCTTCATGCCTTCAACCGCATTGCGCTCGAGGATCACGCCATCGCGCGGGGCGGTCCAGGTGATGGAAGTCTGAACCTGGCGGGTTCGGTCGATTGCTGCGATCACGTCGGGTGGGACCGCGAGATTCTCGAGGCGCTGGCGTGCCCCGGCCGAGGCCCGGCCGCTTCCGTTCAGGTCGGTAAGATATTGGGCGCTCGCCGCGGCGATCTCGGCCGAATATAGCCGCATCAGCGGTTCGCCTTTTTTGACCCGACCGCCGGTGGTAACGTCCGCTACCTTGTCGATGAAGGCATCGGAGCGCGTCGCGACCACTGTGATGCGCCGCTCATCAAGCTGTACGGTGCCGGGCACTCGCACCGGACGAACTATCACCTGCTCGGTGGCGATCTCCGACCGGACGCCGGTCCGCTGCAGTTTGCCAGTCGCGACTTTGACGGTCGAACCGTCGTCATCCTCGTCCGCGTAGACGGGGATGTAATCCATCCCCATTGAATCCTTCTTCGGCGTCGGCGAGGTGTCCGGAAGGCCCATCGGATTGCGGTAGTAGGAGATCTTCTTAGGTTCGCTGTTCACGGGGGCAGCGGCCACGGTCGCAACGGCGGCCGGCGGCCTGTCCTCGAAGCTCAGGTCCTCCCCTGCCAGAACGGGCAGGAAGTCTCGCCCATCGGCGGTCTTCTTCGGGGTTGCCGCATAGGCCGGGAGGCCGTCCGGATCCCGGTAGTAGATGACGGGTCCGGTGGGCGCGGGATTGGCGCTCGCCGGGGCCGCAGCAGTGCCTTCGATCCAGGCGACAGCTTGCAGCCACGGAGTGGCAGGCTGCGCAAGATTCCGGTGCCCCGCCCAATAGCCTCCAGCCCCCGCCGCCAAAATGGCGGCGAGGGTGAGGCCAGTACGGCCTGTGCGGTTCATGGGGTGGCCTTGAATTCGAGCTTGTTTTCGAGAGAGCCGGTTTCGCCCTGCAC
>JBDSLV010000340.1:0-4102 GCA_039916205.1 Mesorhizobium sp.
GCCGACGCCCCAGCCGAGGACGCCAAGGCCGTTGATCATGGTGGTGTGCGAATCGGTGCCGACGCAGGTGTCGGGATAGGCGGTGGTTTCGCCATCCTCGGTGTTGGTCCACACAACCTGGCCGAGATATTCGAGGTTGACCTGGTGGCAGATACCGGTGCCGGGCGGCACGACGCGGAAATTGCGGAACGCCTGCTGGCCCCATTTCAGGAACTTATAGCGTTCCTCGTTGCGCTCATATTCGAGCTCGACATTGCGGGCGAAGGCCATTGGTGTGCCGAATTCGTCAACGATGACGGAATGGTCGATGACAAGGTCGACCGGCACCAGCGGATTGATCTTCTGCGGGTCGCCGCCAAGCGAGGCCATGGCGTCGCGCATCGCGGCAAGGTCGACCACGGCGGGAACACCGGTGAAATCCTGCATCAGCACGCGGGCCGGGCGATAGGCGATCTCGACGCCGGCGGTGCCCTTGTCGGTCAGCCAGCCGGCGACCGCCTGGATCGATTCCTTGGTGACGGAGCGGCCGTCTTCGTTGCGCAGCAGGTTCTCCAGCAGCACCTTCATCGAATAGGGCAGCTGGGCGATACCGGTAAGGCCGTTCTTCTCGGCCTCGATGAGGTCGAAATAGATATAGTCAGCGCCGCCCGATGTGAGAGTTCGGCGGCAATTGAAACTGTCGAGGGATTTTGACACGTGCGATCCGTCCTTGTCTGTTCAGCCTGAAAGGGAACGGACTCCGATGGCATGCAATCACGCGCAAAGGTGCGGGTACGGCCATTTCCGCTGTCCGCTCCCAAGCAACCCGAGCCGTTCAAGGCGGCGCGTGCGCTGGTTCGGCGCTAATTCTGATCCCGCGCCGACCGCTGGCACGGATGCCCCGCATATAGAGAATTTTCTGGAATAGTTCTAGACAGTTGCAGAGCAAATTTGTGCGATGCGGCAACCATCGCGGAACAATCGTTTCAAGGCAGGCAAGGGATGCGGCTTATCGCCGAAAATCTGGGCGGTGAACGCGGCGGCGAGATGGTGTTTTCCGGCATCGGCTTTGCCCTGGAGGATGGCCAGGCGCTTGTCGTCACCGGGCCGAACGGCTCGGGCAAATCGACGCTGCTCAGGGTCATCGCCGGGCTACTGCCGGTGGCGCAGGGCCAGGTGCGAATCGAGGGTGGCGGCGAGGCGTTCCCGTCGATCGCCTCGGCCTGCCACTATCTCGGCCATCAGAACGCGATGAAGACAGCGCTCAGCGTGGCGGAGAATCTGCGCTTCTGGCGCGATTTTCATGGCGAGGGCCAGCTTGATACCGAAGAGGCGCTGGAAACGGTCGGGCTGGGCGGCCTTGGCCATTTGCCATTCGGATATTTGTCGACCGGGCAACGGCGGCGCGCGGCGATAGCGAAACTGCTGGTCAGTCAGCGGCCATTGTGGCTGCTCGATGAGCCGACGGCGGGGTTGGACAAGGCGTCCGAGCAGCGGTTTGCCGGGTTGATGACGAAGCATTGCGCGGAGAGCGGGATGATTGTCGCGGCAACGCATCTGCCGCTGGGTCTGGAGGGGGCGAAGGCGTTGGTGATGGGGGAGGCCGGTTGATGTCGGTGCTCCACGGTGGGCGCGCGAAGGAACTCCGGCCTGCGCCGCGCTGCCATCAACACGGGACCGCATTGTAATGTGGTCCCTCTTCCTGCGCGACATTCGGCTCAACATCCGTGCCGGCGGTGGCGCACTGACCGGGGTGATCTTCTTTCTCGCCGTCATCGCCACCATCCCGTTCGGCGTTGGTCCGGATTTGAAACTGCTGGCCCGCATCGGCCCGGCGATCCTGTGGATCGGGGCGCTGCTCGCCTGCCTGCTTGGCCTCGACCGGCTGTTCCAGGCCGATCGCGAGGACGGTTCGCTCGACCTGCTGGTGCTTGGCAACGACCGGCACATGCTGGCGCTGACGGTGCTGACCAAGTGTCTTGCGCATTGGGCGGGCAGCGTGTTGCCGCTGGTGATCGCGGCGCCCCTGCTCGGCCTGTTCATGAACATGGAGCCGGCCGGCATCGGCGCCACCGCGCTGACCTTGCTGGTCGGCACGCCGGCCATCACCTTCATTGGCGCCGTGGGTGCGGCGGTGGCGGTGGCGTTGCCGCGCGGCGGGCTGCTGATTTCGGTTCTGGTGCTGCCGCTGACCATTCCGGTGCTGATCTTCGGGGTTTCCGCCAGCTATGGCGCGACGGCGGACCCGGATCCCTTCCTGCAGCCCTTCCTCATTCTTGCCGCGCTGACGCTGTTTCTTGCGGTGCTCGGGCCGGTGGCCGCCGCACTTGCGTTGCGCCACGGCACGGATTGAGGCGACCGGTGAATTATTGCGCGGCCAGCGAGGTGAGGTTAAGGGAAGGCATGATCGAAGGTAGTGGCATTTTCCCGTTGAATGGTTATGTGCGGGTGGGGCAGCCGGCATGAGCGTGCATGCGCTTTACGTGACCGCTGCCTATGCCATCACCGCTGTTGGCCTGGCCGGCCTGGTCGGCTGGATTCTCATCGACCAGCGGGCCCGCAAGCGCGAACTCGCCGAGCTGGAGGCCGCTGGCGTGCGCAGACGCTCCGACAAGGCAGTGAAATCATGAGTACGGAAACGGAAACACCAGCGCCGGCCCGCCGGCGTCTGATCGTGCTTTTGCCGCTGCTGATCTTTCTTGGACTGGCAGGGCTGTTCCTGTCGCAGCTTCTGTCCGGGCGTGACATTTCGGAAGTGCCATCGGCGCTGATCGGCCTGCCGGCGCCGCAGACAAACCTGCCGCCACTCGACGGCATCAACCTGCCCGGGCTGGATTCGAAGCAGTTCGCCGGCAAGGTGACGCTGGTCAATGTCTTCGCGTCTTGGTGCGCGCCGTGCCGGGAAGAGCATCCGGTGCTGTTGGCATTGTCTCGCGATAAGCGATTCACCATGGCGGCGCTGAACTACAAGGACCGGCCGGAAAACGCCCGGCGTTTCCTCGGCGATCTCGGCAATCCGTTCCAGGCTATCGGGGTCGACGAAGCCGGCCGCACCGCGATCGACTGGGGTGTTTATGGGGTGCCGGAGACCTTCGTCATCGGCAAGGACGGCAAGATCGCCTACAAGCATGTCGGCCCGCTGACGGCGGAGTCAGCGCAGACGTTGCTTCTGCCGCAAATCGACCAGGCGCTTGCGGCACATTGATATTCAGGTGATGCCGGCCTGCGAATGACTGATGCCTCCGCTTCCGGTGCTCACGTACTTAAGTACGCTCCGCTCCGGTTCTCGGTATCAGCCATTCTCGACGCGGCCTGACCTGAATCTCAACGCGCCGTGGGTGGCGCGTCGACGGGCCTCAGATCAGCCGTAGATCTGCTTGTGGACCTGGTACAGCATTTCCGAGCGGTCGGCGCGCATGTCGGCGAGGTCGCGGCTGGAGAAGCTGTCGATTTCGGCGACGAGGCGGTTGTAGTGCTTGCGCTTGGCAATGTTCTGACGAGCGCGGGTGACGAGACTGTCGAAGATCATAACAAGGGTTCCTTCTGCGCCGCATTCTCGCGGCCGGTTCTTCCTCCCTTGGTCAATACGGAACATGACATAGGAATGGTGCGTTGCAAAAAGAAGATGTTGCAATGCACCATTGCGCCCAGCGCATAGCCGGTTAATGGCATCCTAAGGCGCGTCGTGGTGGACCAGAACCGGCTGGTTCCCCCTCCTGTCTGTTTTGTCTTACAAATTGCGAAGGTCCCGTCTTGCCAGATCGATCGCGGGCTGGCTTGATCCGGCGTTACCTGATGCCGGGAGGAAATGCATGGCGGCCGCAGACTATTATGAAGTTCTCGATCCGCGCTTCGCGCGTCTGTTCAATGGCAGCGCGCAGGTGGACAAGCTGTTCACCGGATGCCGCTGGGCGGAAGGGCCGGCCTGGTTCGCCGCCGGCCGCTATGTCGTCTGGTCCGACATCCCGAACAACCGGATGATGCGCTACGACGACACCGATGGCAGCGTCAGCGTGTTCCGCCAGCCGTCCGGCAATTCCAACGGCAACACCGTCGACCGGCAGGGCCGGCTGGTGACGTGCGAGCATTCGGGCCGCCGTGTCAGCCGCACCGAGTTTGACGG
>JBDSLV010000341.1:0-8200 GCA_039916205.1 Mesorhizobium sp.
GCATGCCGGGCTTGCCGGCCCGATCGAACGAAGCGTCGATGTCCATGTCAGCCGCATCCGCCAGAAGATTGAAAAGGATGCACGTGATCCGGTGCTTCTGAGGACGGTTCGACTGGGCGGCTACATCTTTACCGCGACGGTGGAAGAGGCATGAGAGCCTTCATCCGCGACAGCCTGCTGCGGTCGGTGCGCGGGCAACTCACGGCAATCATTCTCATCGCGGTGATTGTGATCATGTCGGCGGGATCGGCAATCGAGAGTTTTACAAGGAGCATCGACCTGCCGGTGATGGACGACAGCGGCAAACGAGCTGGCGTGATTGCCGCCTTGCTGCGCGAAACACCGGTGGAGGCTCGCGACATCGTCCTGGCCGCGGCGGCTCGATCAGGCCTGGATTTCAAGATACTGCCGAAGAACCAGGTCGACAGCATTCCAAACTCCTTTACGTCGTGGTGGGGTGTACAATGGTTCCTTCGGCTGGGGAATGAACCGGTCAACGGACGATGGCTGACGATCGGCGGGCACTACGCGTTTGTCCTTGACCTCGACCGGCAGTCCGTTCTGGCTCATTTCGGCGTACCCGAAACTTTGCTGACATCAGATTTCGTTCGAGCCTTGTTCTATAGATTCATGGCTTTCATCGCCTTGCCCACTCTGATCTGGCTTTTCGCCGTCTGGGCCGTGACGGAGCCGCTGAAGCGTATCTCGGCGGCTGTCGGCTCGGCGGAGATCGAGAATGGCGACGAGTTCTTCATCGAACGCGGCTCTGTCGAGATGGTCGGCCTGGCGCGCGCCTTGAACCGCATGAGAACGCGTATCAGGACAATGATCGAGAACCGCACGCGCATGCTGCGCAGTGTCAGCCACGATCTGCGCACGCCTTTGACCCGGCTGCGGCTTCGCGCCGAGCGCATGGATGACTGCCCCACCCGAACCGCGATATTGTCCGATGTGCAGCATATCGAGGGCCTGATCGACGAGACCTTGACCTATCTGCGCAACGATGTGTCGACGGAGAAGCTGCAGCGTGCCGATATTGCCAGCGTGCTGCAAACCGTCTGTGCCGAATTCTCGGATGTCGGATTTTCGGTTTCATATTCTGGGCCGGACCGGCTTTCAGGCTGGTGCAAACCCAATGCGTTGGCGCGCGCGGTCACCAATCTCTGCGATAACGGGGTCAAATTCGCCGGCAATGTCACCGTCGCATTGACGCCGACCGACACAGTGGCACGCATCGTGGTCAGCGATGACGGGCCGGGCATTCCGACAACGGTGCGCGCCCGTGTCTTCGAACCGTTCTTCAAGGAAGACATGGCCCGCGGCGTGACATCGAAGCATGGCTTCGGTCTTGGCCTCTCGATCGTTGCCGACATTATCCAGGGCCATGGCGGCAAGATCGAATTGGGCGACAACCACCCGACCGGGCTCATCGTTACCGTCGACCTGCCAAATGGACCGACCGCCCAACCGTCATAGGACGGCCGGACCGCCCTGGCCTGACGATCGCCAATCGCCTTGGCGGCGATTTCAGGATCTGGGAGGTTTCCTCAGAAAATCTTGGTGCGGTCGAGAAGACTCGAACTTCCACGGGTTGCCCCACAGCGACCTCAACGCTGCGCGTCTACCAATTCCGCCACGACCGCACGTGGTAGGAGCCGGAACGAACCGGCTCGCGGCGTGTAGCAAATCGTTTCCGGCGAAACAAGTGCGCTACGAGCAATAATCGCCGCCGATTGGCATAACATTCCACAGGACCGGAATGAGCGCCCGGAACTGGACGTTTCGGCCAGATATCGCCATATGGAGAACAACACGAGACACGCCATGACAGAACGCAGCCAGATTGCCACGTCGTTCCTGCCTCTTCCCGGCTCAGCGCCGGTTGAGTGGCGAATAGAGCCTGGCCTCACCGCTTATCCCGACGCCCTTGCGGTGATGGAGGCGCGCGCCGAAGCGATCCGAAGTGGTGCCGCTGGCGAGATGGTCTGGCTGGTTGAGCATCCGCCGCTCTACACGGCCGGCACCAGCGCCCGCATCGAGGACCTGATCGACCCGGAGCGGTTTCCGGTTTTCGCGGCCGGACGTGGCGGCGAGTACACATATCATGGACCGGGTCAGCGGGTCGCCTACGTCATGCTTGACCTGAAGCGGCGGCGTGAGGATGTGCGCGCCTTCGTTGCTGCTTTGGAACAGTGGATCATCGGCACGCTGGCCGCCTTCAATGTGCGCGGCGAACGGCGTGAGGATCGCGTCGGTGTCTGGGTGGTGCGACCGGATCGCCCGCCATTGCCGGACGGCTCCTCGGCGGAAGACAAGATTGCCGCCATCGGCATCAGGCTGCGGCGCTGGGTGAGCTTTCACGGCATCGCCATCAACGTCGAGCCGAACCTCGGCCATTTCAGCGGTATCGTACCCTGTGGGGTGCAAGATCACGGCGTCACCAGCCTCGTCGATCTCGGCTTGCCGGTAACGATGACTGATCTCGACGGCGCCCTGAAATCGGCTTTCGAGGATGTGTTCGGCCCTGCCGCCGCTTCCCCCGTGGAAGCAATCCGCAAGGCGGGTTGAAGCCTTCGGCCTGGGAACTTGCTTAAGGTGTCTTGAGATTCAGGTCAGGCCGAGCCGAAAACGGCTGATACCGAGAACCCGAGCGGAGTAGTTAAAGTACGTGAGCACCGGAAGCGCAGGAAACCCCCGTTTGCAGGCCGGCATCACCTGAATATCAAGGCACCTCAGATCAGCTGCGCCGACGCCCACAGGACGCCGTAGCCATGAATGGCGAACACCGCCAGCAGAGCGCCGGCGATTACAAAACGATCGACAGTGCGAATCGGCTTCAATTCATGGCGCGGTTTCACGCCGCTCCTCATCGTCAGCAAACTGAGAATTGAAAAGACCGCGCCCGCCGCCAGCAGGAAGTTGGAGGAAAAGCCGGCACGCCAGCCGAGCCCGAGGAATACGGACAACAGAAAGAACGACGCCAGGGCCAGCAGGATGGGGCCCGGGCAAATCTGCCGAAGCACCTGGCCACCGTCGAATTTCCAAACCGGCACCAGATTGCCGATGTTGAAAAGAGCGAGAAAGCCAGCCAGAGTCGCCAGCAAAGCCGCGGCGACCTTATGGCCCTCCCCGCCGGCAAACGTGCTGGCGGCGATCGCGACCGGCACCAGGAAGGCGGAAAAGCCGGCGCCCATCAGCGCCACGAAAGCCACTTCGAACCGGCTGTCATAAGGCCGCCCGCCAATCGCGATGCCGCCAAGCAGCGGGATGAAGATCATCCGCGCCTTGCGGTGCCCCATCAGGCGAAATGCCGCCATGTGGCCGAGCTCATGCAAGGCCACCACAGAGGTCAGGATCGCGGCCAAGGCCAGCCCGCCCAGATGCAGGCCGAAGAAGGGCCAGAGAATCAGCGCCGAAAGCGTGGCGAAACCAACCTGGCTGAGCGGATGCTCAAACCAGCCGCCCTTGCGGTACTGCCCGGTCCTGGCCCAGTGCTGCAGCTTGCCGAGTTCACGGCGCATGGCGAAATACCGGAACACCAGGAAGGCAATGCCGCGATAACGATCCGTCTGGCTGAGCGTCACCCGCGTGCCACTGCCCTCGGACACGAGTTCAGTGGTTTCGCGATAGTCCTTCCAGAACGAGGCATCGAGCGCCGTGTCCTCGATGACGCGCATCGAGAAACGGCTGCCCTCGACAACCCCTTCAAAGTGCGAGATGCGCTCGATCGGCTGACCGTCGCGGCCTTCCCAGGACAGCATGACGCGGGCCATGCCGTCCCCATCCAGCGCTTCAGCGGACAGGATCTCCCCGGACCAGCCGGCATCGCTTCCAAGGGGCCACAGCGCCTGCCACAGGCGCTGACGGTCCATCGCCACCACACGCCCAAGCCTGACCGTGCGCAAACCGAGCGGAGCGGTCATCAGCAGGAAAATCAGCCCGAGATTGGAGGCCACGAGGATGACCGTGACGATGGGCGACACGCGACGCTACTCCCTATCTTCGGGGCACCCTAGCGTCACGACGGCAAGAAAGACTTAACGGTGCAGCCATCCTGTGCTGGCCGCAAAATCGCAGCGGCATGGCGCCGCTGCCTCACATCGCTCCGATCCAGATAGCCATGGAAATCAGAAACGTACTCATGCACACCAACGAGACGACATCCTGAACAAGATCGGTCATAACGCTCTCCTGTTGTTAGTATGTTCTCAATTTGTTCTAATTTTGTTCGATTGTCAACGACCGAAATCCGGCCCGGCCGGAATCTTCTGGGGGTCAATCCGGCAGGGTTAAGGAAAGGTTGACGAGCCCGTCGGCCGGCATTGGGCGCTGGCCGCCGCTGGCGGGACGGCCGCCGTCCCTCCGCACGGAGGGCCAGCGATAAGCAGGCGCTAAAGAGGTACGACCTTGCCGTCGGCGAGCGTAACGCGACGATCCATGCGCGACGCCAGTTCGTGATTATGGGTGGCGATCAGCGCCGCAAGCCCCGATTGCTTGACCAGCGCGCCCAGTGCTTCGAACACATAGGAAGCGGTGACCGGATCGAGGTTTCCGGTCGGCTCGTCGGCCAGCAGCACCAGCGGTGCATTGGCAACGGCACGCGCGATCGCCACACGCTGCTGCTCGCCGCCGGAGAGTTCCGACGGACGGTGCGACGCCCGCTTGCCGATCTGCATATAGTCGAGCAGCAGCGCTGCCCGCTCGGCGGCATCCTTGCGCGACAGTCCCTTGATGAGCTGCGGCATCATGATGTTTTCGAGCGCCGAGAATTCCGGCAGCAGATGATGGAACTGGTAGACGAAGCCGACATCGTTGCGGCGGATAGCCGTGCGCTCATCATCGGAAAGCCGGCCGCAGGCACGCCCGGCCAGAATCACATCCCCCGCGTCCGGGCGTTCCAGCAGTCCGGCGGTGTGCAGCAGCGTCGACTTGCCAGTGCCTGACGGCGCCACAAGCGCCACCATCTCGCCGCGCTTCAGCGAGAAATCGGCGCCATTGAGAATAGTGAGCTTGCGCGGGCCCTGGACATAGTGCCGCTCAACGCTCTTCAGCTCGATAATGGCCTCGGCCATCATTCGTACCTCAGCGCTTCAACAGGATCGAGACGTGCGGCCCGCCACGCCGGAAACAGCGTCGCCAGGAATGACAGCACAAGCGCCATCATGACCACGGAAACCGTCTCGCTGACATCCATTCGGGCCGGCAGCTGGCTGAGGAAGTAGAGCTCGGGATTGAACAGCACCGTGCCCGAAATCCAGGAGAAGAACTCGCGGATGCGCTCGATGTTGAGACAGATGACGACGCCGAGCAGGACGCCGGCCAGCGTGCCGACCACACCGATGGCGGCACCTGTCATCAAGAAGATGCGCAGGATCGCTCCTCGCGACGCACCCATGGTGCGCAGGATGGCGATGTCATGCCCCTTGTCCTTCACCAGCATGATGAGGCCCGAAATGATGTTGAGCGCCGCCACCAGCACGATCAGCGTCAGGATCATGAACATCACATTGCGCTCGACCTGCAGTGCGGAGAAGAAAGTCTGGTTGCGCTGACGCCAGTCGACCAGGTCGATCGGCCGCTGCGCCGCCGCTTCGACCTGCGTTTTCAACGCGTCGACATCGTCGGGATTGTCGACATAGATTTCAATCGTCTGCGCCCGCCCATCCATGTTGAAATAGAGCTGGGCTTCGGAAAACGGCATGTAAACAATGGAACTGTCATATTCGGACATGCCGACTTCGAAGATCGCCGCGACCTTGTAACCCTTCAGGCGCGGCGTCGTGCCGAGCGGCGTCACATCGCCATCCGGCGAGATCAGGCTGATGGTGTCGCCGAGCGTAAGACCAAGGTTCTCGGCCATCCGTTTGCCGATGGCGACGCTCTCGCCGGTGTCGAAGCCGTCGAGCGTGCCTTGCTTGATGTTGTCGGCAACGATGGCGATCTTGCTAAGATCCTCGCCGCGTATGCCGCGCACCAGCGCCCCGGTCCCGCCACCGACATTGCCTTGCGCCAGCACCTGGCCGTCGATCAGCGGAATGGCGTATTTGACGCCGGGCACGCCGTTGATACGGCCGGCAACCTGCGCATAATCCTCAAGTGGCGAATCCAGCGGCTGCACGATCAGATGGCCGTTGACGCCGAGAATGCGGGTCAGGAGTTCGGCGCGAAAGCCGTTCATCACCGCCATGACAACGATCAGTGTCGCGACACCCAGCATGATGCCGAGGAAGGAGATCGAGGCAATGACCGAGATCACCGTTTCCTTGCGCCGAGAGCGCAGGTAGCGCCAGGCCACCATGCGTTCGAACACGGAAAATGGACCGGCGCCCGCGGGTCTTGCTGTCGCAGCTGATGGTGCCGCCACCTGGCTCATGCGGCGGCACCGAAGCGCTTCTTGGCATCCGCGATCGGCAGCGTCTCGCGCTCACCGGTCTTGCGGTTCTTGATCTCGATCTCGCCGGCGGCAACGCCGCGTGGGCCCACGATCACTTGCCACGGCAGGCCGATCAGGTCGGCGGTGGCGAACTTGCCGCCCGGCCGCTGGTCGGAGTCGTCGTAAAGCACATCCTTGCCGGCGGCGACAAACGCCGCATTGAGCTCTTCACAGACGCGGTCGCAGTCGGCGTCACCCACCTTCATGTTGATCAGGCCGATGTCGAAGGGCGCCACCGATTCCGGCCAGATAATGCCATTGTCGTCATGGCTGGCTTCGATGATCGCCGCGATCAGCCGCGTCGGTCCGATCCCGTAGGAGCCGCCCGAGACGAAATGATCCTTGCCGTCCGGCCCGGTCACCTTGGCGCCCATCGGCTTGGAATACTTGTCGCCGAAGTGGAAGATGTGGCCGACCTCGATGCCGCGCGCCGAAACACGATCGGCGTCGCCAATCTTGTCCCAGGCCGCTTCGTCATGCATCTCGTCGGTCGCGGCGTAGGGCGTCGTCCATTGTTTGACGATGCCGCCGATCTCGCTGTCATTGGCGAAATCGGTCTTCTCTCCCGGCACATCCAGCGAAAGATAGTCGCGATGGCAATAGACCTGGCTCTCGCCGGTTTCCGCCAGGATGATGAACTCGTGGCTGAGGTCGCCGCCGATAGGGCCGGTATCGGCCCGCATCGGGATCGCCTGCAGCCCCATGCGCGTAAACGTCCTGAGATAAGAGACGAACATGCGGTTGTACGCCGCCCTGGCGCCTTCAAAATTGAGGTCGAAGGAATAGGCGTCCTTCATCAGGAATTCTCGGCTGCGCATGACACCGAAACGCGGCCGCACCTCGTCGCGGAACTTCCACTGGATGTGGTAAAGGTTGAGCGGCAGATCCTTGTAGGATTTCACATAGGCACGGATGATCTCGGTGACCACTTCCTCATTGGTCGGCCCGTAGAGCATGTCGCGATCCTGCCGGTCCTTGATGCGCAGCATCTCCTTGCCGTAGTCGTCATAGCGGCCGCTTTCGCGCCACAGCTCGGCGGACTGTATGGTCGGCATCAGGATTTCAAGCGCGCAGGCGCGGTCCTGCTCCTCGCGAATGATCTGGCAAACCTTGTCCAGAACCCGCTTGCCAAGCGGCAGCCAGGAAAAGCTGCCCTGCCCCTGCTGCCGGATCATGCCGGCACGCAGCATCAACCGATGCGAGACGATTTCGGCTTCGCGTGGGTTTTCTTTGAGGATGGGCAGGAAGTAGCGCGACAAACGCATGGACAGTTCCGTGAGAGAGGATGGCCGCGGCGGAATCAGCGCGGCGCAGGCTTGCTTGCCCCGGCTTCATAGCCATTTCATGGCGGAATGGAAACCCGGACGGGGCGCCGCAGGCCTTGGGGCCATTCCGGCCTGAATCGATAGTTCTCGTGCCTCGGCAATGAAACCGCACCGAAATGCAAAGCGATCGACAGCAATGGCTATGAATGCCCGACCTAGGCTCCAATTCTCGTCGATAGAACGATTTATTCCTGACCTGGAAGGCTCCGCCCAACCTTATTGTTCGTTTCGAAAGCAAAGCCTGCCATTCTATTGTGCACTGCAGCACGAGAATGCCCGTTTAAGGGCAAAATTCTTCGTGACATTTTAATCCGCCTTAGGCTAGTGTGCCCCGATAACCGAGAGGGTAGAGAAAAATCTGCTCTCCTACGCGGTCAAAGTCTTGGGAGGATGCGATCTAGGCGCGGTTACTCGCTGCCACCGGAAACCGGAAACAGATCGG
>JBDSLV010000342.1:0-5761 GCA_039916205.1 Mesorhizobium sp.
CAAAAATCTGGGACGGCCGGGCAATAGCCGGATTGGCCGCGGTTCCCTGGTCCTCGACCGTTTCGAGCGGATCGCGAGCGATATCCTCCGGCTCGACCTCCTTGTCGGTCAGTTGGTGCACGAAGGAGGAATTGGCGCCGTTCTCCAGCAAGCGACGGACCAGATAGGCCAAAAGGTCGGAATGCGCGCCGACCGGCGCATAGATGCGGCAGCGCGTGCCTTCGGACCGGCGCACAGTCTCGTGCAGCGCCTCGCCCATGCCGTGCAGGCGCTGGAATTCGAAGGAATCGCGATTCTCCGCCATTGACAGGATGGCGGCGACGGTGTGGGCGTTGTGGGTGGCGAACTGCGGATAGATGCGGTCGGTCATCGACAGCAGCTTTTTCGCGCAAGCCATGTAGGAGACGTCGGTATTGGCCTTGCGCGTGAAGACCGGATAGCCGGTGAGGCCGAGCGTCTGCGCCCGCTTGATCTCAGTGTCCCAGTAGGCGCCCTTGACCAGCCGCACCATGATGGTGCGGTCGTACTTTTTCGCCAGCGCGTAGAGCCAGTCGATGGCAAACGCGGCGCGCGGACCATAGGCCTGGACAACGACGCCAAAACCATTCCAGCCGGCCAGCTCAGGCTCGGCCAGCACCCGCTCGATGACATCGAGCGACAGATCGAGGCGATCAGCCTCCTCGGCGTCGATGTTGAGGCCCATGCGCGAATGGCGCGCGGCCAGCGCCAGCGACAAGAGCCGCTCGGCCATCACAGGCAGCATCTCTTCCTTCTGCGCCACCTCGTAGCGTGGATGCAGCGCGGAAAGCTTGACCGAGATGCCGTGGTTGTGGCGGATGTCAGGGCCATTGGAGCCGCCATCAAGCGAGGAGATGGCGTCGGCATAGGCCTTCAGGTAGCGCAAGGCGTCAGCCTCGGTGCGGGCCGCCTCGCCCAGCATGTCGAAGGAATAGAGATAGCCCTTCTGCGTCATCGGCCGGCCGCGCTTGACAGCCTCGGTGATGGTGCGGCCGAGCACGAACTGCTCGCCCATTTCGCGCATGGCAGCGGCCACGGCCTTGCGGATGACCGGTTCGCCCAGCCGGCGCACCATGGAACGCAAAGTGCCTTCGATGCCACCCTCGCCTTCATCGAGGACACGGCCGGTCAGCATCAGCGCCCAGGTCGAGGCGTTGACGAAGATAGAGCTCGAACCACCGGAATGCGCCGACCAGTCGTGCGGTGCGATCTTGTCGGCGATCAGGTCATCCATGGTTTCGGTGTCGGGCACGCGCAGCAGCGCCTCGGCCAGGCACATCAACGCCACGCCTTCCTTGGTGGAGAGGCCATAGGCGGAGAGAAAAACTTCCATCAGCCTCGGATCGGATGATCCACGCACGGCACGCACCAGATCGGCGGCACGGGCCGAGATTGCCTTGCGATCGCCGGCCGACAGCGCGGTCGTCTCGGCCAGCCGCTTCACGGCCTCGTCTTCATCGGGAAGATAGTTGGCACGGATCTGCTGACGGATGGCATCAAGCGCTGGCATGGCGGTCCTGTGAGGCGAGCGTTAGGGTGCGGACCGGCGGCCACCGGACCGAATGCGCCAAGCTAGCACAATTGCGAATTTCGGTCGGTCCAAAGAAATCGACAAGGCAGGCCAATCGATCTATCATATTGTCATAAATCGCGCGATTGGACTGCAATTTCAATGACAGAAGATCAATTGGACCGCATCGACCGAAACATCCTGTCGGCCCTTGCGAGCGATGGCCGGCTGTCCATGTCCGAACTGGCGGCAAAGGTCGGCCTGTCGAAGACGCCGGTTCAGGCGCGGGTGAAGCGGCTGGAGAAGGACGGCTATATCAGGGGTTACCAGGCGATCATCGACCGCGAGCGCATGGGCGAAGGCCATGTGGCTTTCGTCCAGGTGAAATTGTCGGACACACGCTCGGCCGCACTTGATGCTTTCAACCGCGCCGTACAGTCCGTGCCGGAGATCGAGCAGTGCCACATGATGGCATCGAGCTTCGACTATCTGCTGAAGGTTCGCACCCGCGACATTGCCGCCTACCGCCGCGTGCTGGGTGAGCGCATCTCGGCCCTGCCCCACGTCGCCCAGACATCGACCTTCGTGGCGATGGAAACGGTGAAGGACCGATGACCCTGATCTCGAAAAGTGGACACCGGCTTTCGGACAAGATCATGGTCAAACAAGATAGCGATCACTCCGCTAGCGTCTTCAAAAACGCCACTAGGGCCGCGCGCTCGCGGTCCGACAGCTGCAGTGGATGAACCTCTGAGGTGCCTTCGACGCTCGGCGCCGCCGCTGCATAATGCGCCACCACCTCGTCGAGCGAGGAAAATTGCCCGGCATGCATATAGGGCGGACGCGTGGCGGCGCCGCGTAGCGACGGCGTCTTATAGGCGCGGATCAGTTCCGGGCCGTCCTTGACCATGAAGCGCAGCTCGCCGCAGGCGCTGGTATCACCGTCGCGGTAGGCGCCGAAGCAATTGAATGGGTCAGCCTGAACTTGCGCCACCGCATCGATGCGGCCACGGTCCAGCGGCAAATCCTTCACCGGTGGCACGCCGGTGTTGTGAAAACCGTTGTCGGTAAAGCGCGGCCCGTCATGGCAACTCACGCAATTGGCCTTGCCGATGAACAATTTCAGTCCAAGAATCTCTTCAGCTGAAAAGGCATCCTCCGTAGCGGGCTTGGCGCCGGTCGCCAGATCCAGCGCGAAGCGGTCGAAGCGCGTCCGTGAGGGTTCGATCGACCGTTCGAAAGCCGCGATCGCCTTGCCGATGTTGGAAAAGACACGGTTGACCGCGTCATGCTGCGCATCGCTCATCGTGTTCCACGCCGCCTTGTCGGCATCGCTGCCAAGCGGGCTGGCATTGGCCGGCACGGTCGAAAGCTCGGGCAACGGGCCAAAAATGCGCTCGTAGCGTTCGCCGAAACGCGCCTTGATGTAAAGCGCGTAGGCAGCGCGGTTTCCCGCCTGTTCCAGCGGATTCTCGAGTGGCGTCAGCGCCTGCGACCAGAGACTGTCGCGCCGGCCATCCCAGAAGAACCAGGGATCGCGCGCGATACCTGCGAGCGGCATGGTGCGCCGGTTGGTGCGGCCAACGCCGACCGCTTGCGGCAGGCCGTCCTGGAACTGGCGGTCGAGCTTGTGGCAGGTCGAACACGAAACCGTGCCGTCGCGGCTCATGCTGCTGTCGAAGAACAGCGTCGAGCCGAGTGCAGCCGCGGCCGGAACATCGGCGAAGCGGTTGGTCGTGTCGGGTTTCAGCGCCGGCAGCGTCGACAGCGCCAGCGAGGCAATGGTCTTCTTCTCGGCATCGGAAAAATCCGGCTTGCCGCAACTGGCAAGGATGGCCATCGCCACCAGCCCGAAAAGGCGCGCAAGCCACCTCATTGGCAGCTCACAGCACAACGTTGAAGATGACCGTGTCGGAACCGGCAGTGGCTGAAATGGCAAAATGCAATTGCCACCAGCCACTCATGGTGAACTTCAGACCTTCGATGCGATAACGCCCGTCGCCCAGATAGTCGGTCGCCTGCGGGCTGGTCGGCAGGCCGTGATTGTGCTTCGGCATGCCACCCGACACCGAGATGGCTGCCCCTTCCACCGGCGCGCCGGCCACCGTCTTCAGCGTCAGCAGCCAGGATTGCAGTTCGCCTTGCCGCACAATGCCGCGCTCCGGCGCGAAGCTTGCCACGAACAGCCCGTTGTCGGTCTTCTTCGTCCGCGAGATATCCGGGCCTACCGGCCCCGCCGACCGCGGGGCGGTCAGGTAGACGACAGCCAGGATGCCGGCCAGCAAGGCAGCCAGACCAAGACCTGCCAGAAGATAACGCCATATCGATGCCAAACCGGTTCCTCTTGCTCGGATAACGTTGTGGCGGACACATAGCGTCCCGCCAGCCTGTGGGAAAACGCATCTGACGGAAAAAACCGCCTTTGCCAAGCATGGCGCTGCCGATGGCAAAAAGCTACAGCACCAGCGTCACAGGGAGACAGACAGGATGACTGGCAAAGGCGTCGCCTCGATCGGTGAGTGCATGCTCGAACTCTCGGGCCAGACAGGCCCGAACTGGCGCATGGGTTTTGCCGGCGACACATTCAACACGCTGTGGGCGTTGCATGCGCTGAGCGGCGGCAGGCCGGCCACTTATGTTTCGGCCTTTGGTGACGATCCGTTCTCGCAAGGCCAGATCGGCTTCTTTGCCGAAAACGGCATCGGCGTCGGTGCCAGCCCGGTTATATCGGGCGCGCGGCCTGGCCTCTATGCCATCACGCTGACCGGCGCCGAACGTTCCTTCACCTATTGGCGCGGTGACGCCGCCGCGCGCCAGCTCGCCTCCGATCCTCTCGCATTGGCGGAAAGTCTTTCAGATCAGTCTCTTATCTACTTTTCCGGAATCACTTTGGCAATTCTGGAGGAACCTGCCCGCCATGCATTGCTTGCGGCTGTCGCCAAGGCACGCCAGGCGGGTTCGCTGATCGCCTTCGATCCCAACTACCGGCCACGGCTCTGGCACACCCGCGAAGGCGCGCAGGCCGCAATCGTCGAGGCACTTGCCGTCACCGACATCGCCTTGCCGACTTTCCCCGACGAGCAGATGCTGTTTGGCGACACGACGCCGGAGGTGACAGCGGAACGGCTGGGGCAATTGGTTGGTGAAATCGTCGTCAAGAATGGTGAGGAACCAGCGCTTGTCGTTTCAAACGGCCTGAGCGCGCGCGTCCCGGCCATTCACGTCGCCACCCCCGTCGACACGACAGGCGCCGGCGATTCCTTCAATGGAGGCTATCTCGCCGCCCGGCTTGCCGGCCATGCGCCGGTTGAAGCTGCTGGACATGCGCATCGCGTCGCCGCTGCCGTCGTCCAGGTGCGCGGCGCGCTGGCGCCTTTCGAGACGTTACGGACAGCATTCGGAAACTAAGGCTCTTTGACAGGCTCCACACCAGTTCCAGGAAAAGTGCGAAACGGTTTTCCCTGGAAAAGCGCGTAGCGCTTTCCCTTGGGAACTGCGCCAAAACAAAGAGATAGAGCGGTTCGGCGTTTCCCTGAAACGATGAACTGCTCTATGGCAGCCGGAACCGGTATTCCGTGACGTGGTGGTAGATCGCGCCGGGCCACAGCGTCGCCTGCGGGAAATACGGCCGGTTGGGCGCGTCGGGCCACACCTGCGGTTCCAGGCAGAAGCCGGAAAACGCCTTGTAGTTGCGCCCTTCCAGGCCTGAGCGCGGCGTCACGTACTGGCCGGTGTAGAGCTGAACGCCGGGTTCCGTGGTCCATACCTCCATCTCGACACCGGAGTTCGCCCCCTGCACCCAGGCCGCCTGCTTGAGCGGACCACGCGTCGGCGCCAGGCAGAAATTCTGGTCGTACGGCAGTTGCTCGCCCTCAAGCTCCATGCGCAATGGCCGTGCCTGGCGGAAATCGAAAGGCGTGCCGTCGACCGGCTTCACCGTACCGGTCGGGATCATCTCGCTGTCGACGGGCAGATAGGCCGCCGCGTTCAGCATCATCCGGTGATCGAGTATATCGCCGGCGCCGCCGTCATCGAGGTTGAAATAGGAATGCTGGGTGAGATTGCAGGGCGTTGGCTCCTCGCAGGTGGCGGTGAGTTCGACGCTGAGCGTGCCGGGGATCTTCAGCCGATAGGTGCAGGTCACGTCGAGCGCGCCGGGAAAGCCCATCGTGCCGTCGGGATCATGCAAGGTCAGCGTGACAAAGTCGCGGCCATGCAGCGAAACGGTCCAGG
>JBDSLV010000343.1:0-2550 GCA_039916205.1 Mesorhizobium sp.
GCACCCGCTGCTTGCGATCTCGACGCCAGCGACATCCAGCCCAAGCATTCCGACGTTTGCAACCCGTCCGACGCTGACCAGAACCTCGTCGGCTTCGACGCTGTCCTTCATGCCGGCGTTGATCGTATCAAGAACTTTGACGCCGGCCTCAATACGCGCGGATGTGATGGTGGTGTTTAGCCGAATTGTAACTCCGTCACGTGCCATGGCGCGCGATAAAAGTTCCGCGGCGTCCCGCTCTTCACCGGGCAGAAACTTCGGATCAATCTCGATGATCGAAACCTGCGAGCCAAGGCGGCTGAAGGCTTGCGCCATTTCGCAGCCGAGTGGGCCGCCGCCAATAACCGCAAGCCTTCTTGGAAGCGCCGCCAGTCCGAAGATGGTCGAACTCGTACGGTAGTCGACACTTTCAAGCCCAGGAATGTCCGGAGCAACGGGCCGCGCGCCGGTGGCGATCAACGCCTTGCGGAACAGGAGAGGAGTTTCGCCCGCGCTTACCTCATTAGGCGCGGTGAACCGGGCCGCCCCAAAGAAGATATCCACGCCCGCTTGTGCAAGCCGGCTGGCCGAATGATATGCGGCGATGCGTGCGCGCGCCCGATGCATGCGGGCCAGCACCAGCGAGAAATCGAGCTGAGCCGATTTACTGCCATCCACGCCCCAGATGTCCTCCGCCTCGTTCAGAGCGGCGCCCACGCGCCCGGAATGGATCAGCGATTTCGAGGCAATGGTCCCGACGTTCAGTGAGTTTCCGCCGAGCCGGTCCTGTTCGATGATCGCGGCGCTGAACCCCATACGACGCGCTTCCTCAACGGCCTGCAGTCCAGCCGGCCCCGCCCCAATGCCGACCAGGTCATATGTTTCGCGGGGTTTAACGTTTTGCCAGTCGAGGGGGCGAACGCGATCGAGGAAAAGCGCCTCGCTTTCTCTGTCCCACTCGGTCGGCCGCGCAGCCTTCCTCATGGCGCAAGCCATCCGCCGGCAAAGCCCGAGCGTTTGAGGCCAGTGACGATCGGCGCGCAGTCGCGCATCATATCCCAGACAAACCCACTGCGTGCGTTTTCAATGGCCATGACCAGCAAACCTTGATCAAGCCCGTACCAGCCCTTTGATAGCCAACCGACACCATCGACAACCAAAGTTGGATTGAAGCCGCTGGAGAACCTGTCGCCAGAGATCACCTGGGGGTAGCGCTTGATCAGGTGCCGCGTGCCGGAGAGTGCTGCTTCACGGTCGAAGGAAAGGCAGGCAAGCATCGCCCAAGGCGAGATCGTGCCGTCATCCGGACCGTAAGGTACGCCGCGCGACATGTAACCGAAGTAGCGCCGGTCGCGTCCGTCCTCGCGCATGTCCTGGTCGCCCGGCCCGTCGCCCGCCGTCACACCCCAGAAATCGCGATCATAGCCAGAATAGGCGCGAGGGTTTCGAGCCGCATGCTCCCGGTGAATGTGGATCGCGGCTCGTGTGTTGTCGAAGTAGTCGCTGCCAGTCTGCCGCATGAATGCGTCGCGTATACCTCGGAAATCGATCCACGCATGCGAGAACAGATGGGTGAAAAGCGGCCCTGAATAAAGCACGTCGTGGCCCAGCAGGTGTTCCCATTGATACGTCGAGGTCCATCCCTCGAAGCTCGCGTCCGTCAGCGGGTGAGTGGTCGATCCTGCTGCCAGCACGTAGAGGATTGTCGCTTCATTGTAGCCTTCCCAACCATAGTGCAGGAAACCGCAATCGGGCCGCCAGCCCTGCGACAGCGTCTCGCGTCCGTTCTGTGCCCATCGCCAGTCAACCCGGTCGAAAAGCTCCTCCGACAGATCCCGGATTTCGCGTTCGTCAGGTCTATCGAAGAATGTGCCGGCTGCGCAAACGCCAGCCATCAACAACGCGGTGTCGACGAGCGAAAGCTCGCAGTTCCAGACCCGCTTTCCCGATTTCATGTCAAGGAAATGATAGTAGAAACCTTTATACCCTGTCGCGTCCGGATCCTCGCCCTGCCGGCTTTTCTTGAAGAAACGCAATGCGAGCAGCGTGCGCCTGGCCGCTTCGGCACGCGTTATCCAGTGGTTTTTCACGGCTATGGGATAGCAAGAAAGCGCGAAGCCCACGACTGCGATCGAACAAGGCGAGCCCTCACGAGAGGTGTCGGCGACCAAGCCTGTGCCCCGATCAAAAAACTCGCTGAAATAGCAGAACGCCGCCCGCTGCAGGTGCTTCACCAGCGCTTCGTCGTCGAGGTTGCCGAGATCAGTCATCGGTCTAGAAACTGAAACGGATCGCGGCAACCGCCTGAGGCGGCATGACGAGTTCGAGCTTCAGCACATGGCCGTCCATGGTGAAGGCGATCTTCTCTTCCTTCAGTTCAGACGCCTCATGGAGAGCGGCGAGGTTTTCGCCATTCGGATATTTCGGCTCGCCGATCTGTTCCCAATGTCGTTTCGCGTTAGCGTGACCAACATCGATGCGCTGGATCATCGCTCTGGTCATCGGCTGCGTGCAGTTCATGGTGAAAGAGACTTGTTCCTCGCCGATATCGTGACGGGGCAGGGCGAAGTT
>JBDSLV010000344.1:0-22793 GCA_039916205.1 Mesorhizobium sp.
ACCTCGATGGTGCGCCGCGACGCCATCGGCATCGTCGCCTCCATCGCGCCGTGGAACTATCCGCTGATGATGATGGCCTGGAAACTGGCGCCTGCGATTGCCGGCGGCAACACGGTCGTCTTCAAGCCGTCGGAGCAGACGCCGCTGACAGCGCTGAAGCTCGCCAGAATCCTGGCCGATGTGCTGCCGGAAGGCGTGGTCAATGTCGTGCTTGGCCGTGGCGACAGTGTCGGCAACACGCTGATCAATCACCCGAAGGTCAACATGATTTCGATCACCGGTGACGTCGCCACCGGCAAGAAGGTGCTCCAGGCCGCCGCCAAGTCGGTCAAGCGCACGCATCTCGAACTCGGCGGCAAGGCGCCGGTCATTGTCTTCGACGACGCCGATCTTGGTGCCGTGGTCAATGGCCTGCGCGCCTTTGGCTATTACAATGCCGGCCAGGATTGCACCGCCGCCTGCCGCATCTATGCCGGCAAGAAGATCTACGACAAGCTGGTCGCCGACCTGTCCTCCGCCGTCTCGACCATCAAGTACGACCGCCCCGACGACACCGAGAACGAGATCGGCCCGCTGATCTCGCGCCGCCAGCGCGACCGCGTCTCGAGCTTCGTCGAGCGTGCCTCGGAACTGAAGCACATCGAGATCACCACCGGCGGCAAGCCGGGCGAGGGCTCCGGCTTCTACTACCAGCCGACCGTCGTTGCCGGCGCGTTGCAGGAAGACGAGATCGTGCGCCGTGAAGTGTTTGGACCGGTCGTCTCCATCACCCGCTTCTCCGAGGTCGACGAAGCCGTCAACTGGGCCAATGACAGCGACTATGGCCTTGCGTCCTCGGTGTGGACCAAAGACGTCTCGCGCGCCATGGCAACGGCGGCCCGCCTGCAATATGGCTGCACCTGGATCAACACCCATTTCATGCTGACCAACGAGATGCCGCATGGCGGACTGAAGCAGTCCGGCTACGGCAAGGACATGTCGCTCTATGCGCTGGAGGACTACACCGCCGTGCGGCACGTCATGGTGGCGCATGGGTGAGAAACGGTCCGCGTAGCGGACGAAAAGCCAATTGCTTGGCTTTTCGAGTTTCGAACGCCCTGAGCCTGCGCAAGGCCGGGAATCATAGTAGCGGACTGGGCACGGCCAATTTCCCTTCTCCCCTTGTGGGAGAAGGTGGATCGGCGCATAGCGCCGAGCCTGATGAGGGGTGTTCCAGCTTGACGCCAGCTTACCCCTCACCCGGATTGCCAGCCGATTTGTGAAGGACAATCTTACCTCTCCCACAACAAGGGGAGAGGTAAGATCGTTGTGCTACCCGCTACTCGACGATGCGATAGATGTTCCACAGGCTGGTGCCCGACACGACATAGGGCTCCATCTCCTTGCCCCATTTGGCATGCGCGTCGATCTTGCCGATCTTGGCAAACATGGCCTCCAGCTGGGCCAGGCTTTCGACCTGATGATGCGATTCGACCGTCGCTTCCCGGGCGCCGATCGATCCGGTCATGATCTGGAACTTCAGCTCGGAAATACCGATCTGCGAGCCGATCTCGCGCTCCCATTTCTTCAACAGCTCAAGCACGGTCTGCTTGTGCCCGAACTTGGCGTCGATCTGCCATCTGGCGCTGAACATGTTGGTTCTCCTCCGAGATTGCGGTTGAGCCCGCGGTTGATCTACTCGTCCCAGGCCTGCACGACGGTCTGCCGTGCGATCTGCCCGTTCTTCAGTTCCAGCATCGCCGCGGCGAACACCTTGGTGCCGTCCGGGTAGGCACAGGCCTGGGTGAAAGCCAGGTTGTTGCCGTCGGCAATGGTGGTGTCGACCTTGTGGGTCAGCGCGCGGCTGCAGATATCGTCCCAGAACGTGCTGATCGCCGCTCGTCCGCGGATTTCGCGCGGCTTGCTCGGCGGGTTGTTGCGGTCGATCACCCGCACCACTGCATCATCGGCATAGAAGCTCGACAGCATCTTTCCGTCACGGCCTTCGATTGCCTTCTTGATTGCCGCGCCATCCACGGCCTGTGTCTTGGTCAGCATTTTAATCTCCATGGCCCGTCGTCTCGATCGGGCGTTTGATGATTGAGGTGCTGCCCGGCGCTCATCGCCGGGCAGGGCTTTCTCACTGCGACTTCGCCTTCACCGCGGCGAACACGTCGTCGGTCTGCTTCTTGAATGTGGCGAGGTCGACCTGGCTGCCGTTGAGCATCGTCGACCAGTGGCGCACGATTGCCGCCATCGCCACGGTCTCCTTGATCTCTTCGTCGCTCGCGCCGTTGAGCTTGGCCGCCTCGGTGTGGAAATAGATGCAATACTGGCAAGGAATCTGCGAGGCGACCGCGAGCCCCATCAGTTCCTTGGTCTTGCCATCGAGAGCTGTCTTCGGGTTGAGCTGAACGCCCTTGATCTCGGCCCAGGCGCCGGCGACAGCGACATCAGGCAGCGTCCTGAACATGTCCGGCACCGAGCCGAGCGTTGCCTGGATATCCTTGTAGGCAGCCGTGGCCGAAGCGTCTTCTGCCTTGGCAGGGGTGATAGCGAGCAGCGCGCCGACGCCCGCCGCTATGGTCAGCGATCTGATGGTCCGGTTCGATTTCAGCATGTCATCCTCCTTCGCAGTGCCTTTCCGGCGACATCCGCCCGGCCTGCATGGAAGAATTGATAGCGCCTACGATCCCTTGGCCGCTTCGCCCGAAAGCGCCATGGCTCCTATGGCCCGTCCGAGCCAGTGTGCCTGGCGGAAAAAGCCGCCGCGGCCGCCCGGGACGGCAGGTCGAGCTTGAGCAATATATTGGCAACGTGGCGCTTGACGGTATGTTCGCTAAGCCGCAATTCGGCTGCGATCGCGGCGTTGCTCTTGCCGTCGGCCACCAGGCTCACCACCTCGCTTTCGCGCGCCGTCAACGCCAAAGGTTCAGCTGTCTTCAGCTTGCTGCGGCAGGCGGGTTCCAGATGCTGTTCGGAAACCACCTGAACCAGCGCCAGCGGTTCGTCCAGGTCGTCGAGAGCAAGTCGTCCGGCGTCGGTGAAATGAAGTCCAGACCCGGTCGCCAGTTCAGCAACCAGCCGCGAGGCCAGGATGTCGCCGCGATTGGCGTGAGCGGCGAGCTGCAGCGTCACGCGCCCTGTCAGCCCCACCGGCGGGCCACGCAGTTCGATTTCGCCGACATGGGCGCCTTGCGCACTGGCCACGCCGATCTCCTGCGCCGCGTCACGCAGCGCTGCTGCACAGCGAACGGCCCGGGCCGGCCCGTCAAACCGTGAAATCATCATCTCGCCATGGATATCCACACCGCGTCCGCCATGGCGCCCGACGATTTGCCGCCATGTCTCCTGGAAGCGCCGGCTGCGGTCGCCCCACATGCGGTCGCCTAGACGTGCCGTGTCGTAGATCCGCGTCGCCAGGAGTGCCGCCAGCACGCGCTCCGTCTCGGCCACGGCGCGCTCTCCGGTCAGGAATTCCTCTATGAGATCGGCGACACGGTCGACATCGCCGGTCCACACCGGATGGTCGCGCCCGGGTATCTCTACCAGCCTGGCATTGCGGATTTTCCTGGCGAGAAAACGGCTGGCTTCAGGGTCGACTCGTGCATCGTTGCGGCGATGGATCAACAGTGTCGGCGCGCTGATCGCCTCCAGAATGCCGCGCACGTCGATTGCGGCATTCATGCGCGCCAGCGCCGCCGCCGCCGTCGGACTGGCCGACAGCCGTTCGAAGCGCGCCCACCATGTGGAGAAGCGGGTATCCTCGACGCGCCCCGGCGCGAAATGAGGCAAGGTGGCGCCGGTGCCCCACGCTGTCTCCGTTGTGTCGATGAAGGCCTGCAGGCCTTCCGGCGGCATGACCCATTTGTGGAAATGCGCATAGCCGCCATAGAGCGCCAGCGCGCGCGTCCGCTCCGGATAGGTGGCGGCAAACAGCATCGCCATCGGCGCGCCTTCCGAGGCACCCAGCAATGCCGCGCGGCCACTGCCAGCGGCATCCATCACCGCACGCACATCGTCCATACGCGTTTCGAGACTGGGCAGATGATTGGCATCGACCCGGTCGGACAGGCCGGTACCGCGCTTGTCGAACAGGATCAGCCGTGAAAAGGCGGCAAGCCGCTTCAGCAGCCGGCTGTAGCCCTCGTCCTCCCAGTGCAGATCGAGATTGGAGATGAAGCCCGGCACGAAGACAAGATCAAAGGAACCTTGGCCGATCACCTGATAGGCGATCCGCACGTCGCCGCTACGGGCGTATCGGGTCTCGATCGGCCTCACGCGTGTATTCCACCGGGCCAGGCGACTTCTGATCGCCCAACCATAGCAGAGCCAGGCTGTTTGCGGCAGCTTAAACTTTAGCGGTCGCGAATGTAGGGCCGTCGCACCACGGAAGGACTATTTTCGCGCGGCGGCGATCTCGACGTTGGCGTTGGCGACAAAGCCCGCACCTTCCGGCGGCTTGGGTCGCGTGATCTTCTGCGAAGCCGCCACGACCAGTTCATTGAAGCCTTCACCGCCGCCGTCCAGCATCTCGAAGAACTGCCGCCGCATCCTCGGCTCCCAGAACTTGTTGATATGCTCCGCGATGCCAGCAATGCCTTCCTCGCGTGGCTTTGAGTGGAAGAAGGCCGCGATCTGGTTGGCCATGCGGACCAGCTTCTCGCTGGTGCTCATGATGTGCTCTTCGTCATGCGACATGCTGGGCAACTCCGCAAACCACCCGGTCGGGGTGGGTGAAAACATCGAAATCATCGCCGCGCACCAAGGCTACAAGCGTCATGCCGGCCTCTTGCGCCGTGCGGATGGCCAGCGCTGTCGGCGCCGAGACGGCGATGATGAAAGCAGCGCCGATCGCCGCCGTCTTCTGCACCATCTCGACCGAAACGCGTGATGTGACAACGACAGCGCCAGACGCACCGCCGATGCCGGCCTTGGCCAAGGCGCCGGCAAGCTTGTCCAGCGCATTGTGGCGGCCGACATCCTCGCGCGCCAAGACGATGCCTTTGCCGGGCACATAGAAACCAGCGGCGTGCACGGCCCCGGTTTCGGTATGTAGCGGCTGTACCTTCGACAGCAGCTTGACCGAGCGTGTGATGTCGTCGGCGTCAAGCGTAAGCCTTGACGCACCAACCGCATCGACCGAACGCATCGCCTCTTCGATGGATTCGATGCCGCACAGTCCGCAGCCGACCGGCCCGGCCAGCCGGCGCCGCCGTGCCTCGAAGCGCGTGTTGGCCCGGTCCTTCAGCCGGATCTGGATATCGATGCCAGCGCCATGGTCTTCGACCTCGATGGCTTCGATCTCATCAGGCAAGGCAATGATGCCTTCGGTCAGGGAGAAGCCGAGTGCGAAATCCTCGAAATCGGCCGGGCTTGCCATCATCACCGCATGCGTGGTGCCGGCGAAGGAAAACGCCACCGGCGTTTCCTCCGGAACCATACGATTGGCCGCCGCCGTACCGCTGGCGCGGTGCGCCAGCCGCGATATTTGCGTCGTGGCTTTGCGGCGCGCGCTCAACGACTACTCCGCCGCCTGCAGCGTGCCGATGCGGCGGCTGTTGCGGGCCTGCTCGTCATACTCACGCTGCCATTCCGACGGGCCATTGGAAGCGCCGACCTGTACCGCCGTCACCTTGTATTCCGGACAATTGGTCGCCCAGTCGGAGAAGTCGGTGGTGATCACGTTGGCCTGCGTGTCGGGGTGGTGGAAGGTGGTATAAACCACGCCCGGCGAGACCTTGTCGGTGATCAGTGCGCGCAGTGTTGTCTCGCCGGAGCGGCTGGTCAGGCGTACCCAGTCGCCGTCGCGCAGGCCGCGATTCTCCGCGTCATGCGGATGGATCTCCAGCCGGTCCTCGGAGTGCCACATGATATTGTCGGTACGCCGGGTCTGTGCGCCGACATTGTACTGGCTTAGGATACGGCCGGTGGTGAGCAGCAGCGGGAAGCGCGGCCCGGTTCTTTCGTCGGTGGCGACATATTCGGTGCGGATGAACTTGCCCTTGCCGCGCACGAAGCCATCGATATGCATGATCGGCGTGCCTTCCGGGGCCTTGTCGTTGCAGGGCCACTGCACCGAGCCCATTTTATCCAGATACTCGTAGGAAACCTTGGCGAAGCTTGGTGTTGTCTGGGCGATCTCGTCCATGATTTCGGACGGATGCTGATAGTTCCAGTTCAGCCCCATCGCCTTGGCGAGGTCCTGCGTCACTTCCCAGTCGGCAAGCCCGTTCTTCGGCGCCATCACCTTGCGCACGCGGTTGATGCGGCGTTCGGCGTTGGTGAAGGTGCCGTCCTTCTCGAGGAAGGTCGAGCCCGGCAGGAAGACATGCGCGTAGTTGGCGGTCTCGTTGAGGAACAGGTCGTGAACGACGACGCATTCCATGGCAGCGAGGCCGGCCGCGACATGCTTGGTATCAGGGTCCGACTGCAGGATGTCTTCGCCTTGCACATAGAGACCCTTGAACGTGCCGTCGACGGCGGCGTCCAGCATGTTGGGGATGCGCAGGCCCGGCTCGTCGTCGAGCTTGACACCCCACAGGCTCTCATAGATGTCGCGCACCGCCTCGCCCGAGATATGGCGATATCCCGGCAATTCGTGCGGGAACGAGCCCATGTCGCAGGAGCCCTGCACATTGTTCTGGCCGCGCAGCGGGTTCACGCCAACGCCTGGCCGGCCGATATTGCCGGTTGCCATGGCGAGGTTGGCGATGGCGATGACGGTGGTCGAGCCCTGGCTGTGCTCGGTCACGCCGAGACCGTAATAGATCGAGCCATTGCCGCCCCGGGCGAACAGGCGCGCGGCGCCACGGATTTCCTCGGGGTCGACATTGGCCAACTGGCCGACGACCTCCGGGCTGTTTTCCGGCAGTGCGACGAATGATGCCCAATCCTGGAATTCATCCCAGTCGCAGCGTTCGCGGATGAAGGCCTCGTCGAACAGGCCTTCGGTGACGATAACATGCGCCAGCGAGGTGATCACGGCCACATTGGTGCCTGGCTTCAGCGGCAGATGATGCGCCGCTTCGATATGTGCCGACTTGACCATCTCGGTGCGGCGTGGGTCGAGCACGATCAGCTTGGCGCCCTTGCGCAGCCGCTTCTTCAGCCGCGAGGCGAACACCGGATGCGCCGCTGCCGGATTGGCGCCGATCACCATCACCACGTCGGTGTGTTCGACGGAGTCGAAATCCTGGGTGCCAGCCGAGGTACCGAAGGTCTGGCCGAGGCCATAGCCGGTCGGCGAGTGGCAGACGCGAGCGCAGGTGTCGACATTGTTGTTGCGGAAACCCTGGCGGATCAGCTTCTGCACCAGATAGGTTTCCTCATTCGTGCAGCGCGACGAGGTGATGCCGCCGATCGAGGTGCGGCCATACTGATACTGGATGCGGCGGAATTCATTGGCCGTGTGGGTCAGCGCCTCTTCCCATGACACTTCACGCCAGGGGTCGGTGATCTTCTCGCGGATCATCGGGTTGAGGATGCGATCCTTGTGGGTCGAATAGCCGTAAGCGAAGCGGCCCTTGACGCAGGAGTGGCCGCGATTGGCCTTGCCGTCCTTGTAGGGCACCATGCGCACCAGCTCGTCGCCGCGCATTTCCGCCTTGAACTGGCAGCCAACGCCGCAATAGGCGCAAGTGGTGACGACCGAGTGCTCGGGCTGGCCGATCTGGATCACCGACTTTTCCGACAGCGTGGCCGTCGGGCAGGCCTGAACGCAGGCGCCGCAGGACACGCATTCCGAGTCGATGAACAATTCATGCATGCCTGGCGACACGCGGCTGCCGAAGCCACGGCCTTCGATGGTCAGCGCGAACGTGCCTTGCACTTCTTCGCAGGCGCGCACGCAACGCGAGCAGACGATGCATTTCGACGGGTCATAGGTGAAGTACGGGTTGGACTCGTCCTTCGCCATCCATTTGAAGTTCTCGGCGCCGTCATTCTTCTTGAAGACGTGATTGTCGCCTTCATAACCGTAACGCACGTCGCGCAGGCCAACGACACCGGCCTGCGTCTGCAACTCGCAGTCGCCATTGGCAGCGCAGGTCAGGCAGTCGAGCGGATGGTCGGAGATATAGAGCTCCATCACGCCGCGACGGATGTCCTTCAGCCTTCCGGTCTGGGTATGCACCACCATGCCGGGCGCCACCGGTGTCGTGCAGGAAGAGGGCGTGCCGTTGCGGCCGTCGATCTCGACCAGGCAGAGCCGGCAGGAGCCGAAGGCGTCGACCATGTCGGTGGCGCAGAGCTTCGGAATGGCGATGCCGGCCTCCATCGAGGCGCGCATGATCGAGGTGCCTTCCGGCACCGTGACCGAGAAGCCGTCGACGGTCAGCGTCACCTGCTTTGTCGAGGTGGAAGCGGGTGTGCCGAAGTCGATTTCCTGAACGAGACCCATGTGGAGGCTCCTATTCTGCTGCTTCGGCGACCGGCGCCGGCTTGAAATCTTCGCGGAAATGGTTGAGCGCGCTCATCACAGGGTAGGGCGTGAAGCCACCCAGTGCGCAGAGCGAGCCGAATTTCATCGTGTTGCAGAGGTCGGTGACCAAGGCGATCTGCTTCTCCGGCTCGATGCCGGCGGCAAGCTTGTCGATAGTCTCGACACCGCGCGTCGAGCCGATGCGGCAAGGCGTGCACTTGCCGCAGCTTTCGATGGCGCAGAATTCCATGGCGAAGCGCGCCTGCTTCAGCATGTCGGCGGTGTCGTCGAACACGGTGATGCCGGCGTGGCCAATCAGTCCGTCCTTGGCCGCGAAAGCCTCGTAGTCGAATGCCGTATCGAACAGCGCGCGCGGGAAATAAGCGCCGAGCGGCCCGCCGACCTGCACCGCCTTCACCGGCCGGCCGGTAGAGGTGCCGCCGCCGATGTCGTCAACGATCTCGCCCAGCGTCATGCCGAACGCCGTCTCGAACAGGCCGCCGTATTTGACGTTGCCGGCGATCTGGATCGGGATGGTGCCGCGCGAGCGGCCCATGCCGAAATCCTTGTAGAAAGCGGCGCCCTTGTCCATGATCACAGGCACGGAGGCTAGGCTGATGACGTTGTTGATCACCGTCGGCTTGCCGAACAGGCCTTGTATGGCCGGCAGCGGCGGCTTGGCGCGCACCACGCCGCGCTTGCCTTCCAGGCTGTTCAACAGCGAGGTTTCCTCGCCGCAGACATAGGCGCCGGCGCCGACACGGATTTCCATGTCGAAGGCATTGGGCGAACCCAGCACATTGACGCCGAGCACGCCGGCCTTGCGGGCGACCTCGACAGCCTTGTTCATCATCGCCACCGCATGCGGATATTCCGAGCGGATATAGACGAAGCCCTTGGTGGCGCCGGTGGCGACGCCGGCGATCGCCATGCCTTCGATCAGCACGAAGGGGTCGCCTTCCATGATCATGCGGTCGGCGAATGTGGCGCTGTCGCCCTCGTCGGCATTGCAGACGATGTATTTCTTGTCAGCGGTGGTATCGAGCACCGTCTTCCACTTGATGCCGGTCGGGAAGCCGGCGCCGCCGCGTCCGCGTAGACCGGACTCCGTCACCTGCTTGACGATGTCGGCTGGCGCCATGGCAACCGCGTTCTGCAGGCCCTTCAACCCGCCGAGCGATTTGTAGGCGTCGAGCGACAGCGGGTCATTGATGCCGCAGCGGGCAAAGGTCAGCCGCGTCTGCTTGGCAAGGAACGGGATCTTGTCCGGGGCACCCAGCCAGCGCTTGTGGTGGCCACCGGTGAGGAAGCCGCTGTCGAACATGCTCTTGACGTCGGCGGGCTTCACCGGCCCGTAAGCGACGCGGCCCTGGGCGGTAGCCACTTCGACCATCGGTTCAAGGAAGTAGGCGCCGCGAGACCCGTTGCGCACGATCTTGGCTTCGATGCCGCGTTCCGCGAGCTCGGCTGCAATCGCCTTGGCAACCTTTTCAGCACCCAGCGCCAGCGCGCCGGAATCGCCCGGAATGTAGATACGCGGGATCATGAGCGCACCTCGGCAATGATTTCGTCGAGCTTCTCGTCGTCGAGCCGTCCGATCACTTCACCGTCCAGCATCGCTGACGGCGCGCAGGCGCAAAGGCCGAGGCAATAGACCGGCTCAAGTGTCACCGCGCCATCATGGGTGGTTTCGTGAAAGCCAATGCCAAGCAGCTGCTTCAGCTTGGCGGCGACGGCGTCCGAGCCCATCGACTGGCAGGCCTCGGCCTGGCAGACCTTGAGCACATGGCGCCCGGCCGGACGGCTGCGATAGTCATGATAGAAGGTGACAACGCCATGCACTTCGGCCCTGGAAATGTTCAGGGCTTCGGCAATCACCGGCAAGGAGTCCTGCGGCACATGGCCGAACTCTTCCTGTATCTCGTGGAGGATAGGCAGCAGCGGCCCTTCGAGGCCTTTGAGCTCCTGGATGATCGCCGCCGTGCGCGACGCGATCTCGGTACTTGCAGGCTGCATCGTCATGCAGCGCCCTCCCTGGTCGGTGGCGTTCCAATGCATGTCGCCCAAAAGTGTCGAGCGGTTTTGGGACGACGACATGCACAAGAAATCGCTAAGTGTTTACAAAATCAGAGGAAACCCCCGAAATCAATAAAGCTGTTTCGTTGCTCGATAGAAATTTTCTATCAAACCCCTTCAGCCAACATTCTCTAGCCTAGCGATGAGCGTGGAAATCGTCCGCCAGCGCCATTGCCTCGTCCAGCAGCGCCGAGACGAGCGGCGTGTGCGGCTCGCGCGGTGCCGCCACCAGGCCAACCGTGTGGCTGGCGTCCGGTTCGACAATCGGAATGGCGCGGATCGGTTCGGAAAAGCCGAATGTTTCGGCCAGGTTAAGCGGCATGATCGACGACCATTTGCCGGTCCGGATGTGCGAAAACAGCACAATCATCGAATTGGATTCGAGCGTCGGCCGCACCTGCACGCCGGCCTCGGCCAGATGCTGGTCGATGATGCGGCGGTTCTGCATATCCGGCGTCAACAGGCAGAGCGGCAGGCTGCTGAGCTCGGCCCATGTCACTTTGTCGCGATCGGAATAGGGATTTCCCATGGCCGTGATCAGCTGGTAGCGCTCGTCATAGAGCGGCACGCTGGTCACCCGCCCGAGCGGCTCGTTGTCGAGATAGGTGATGCCGGCATCGATGTCGAAATTGCCGAGCAGCGACAAAACCTCGATCGAGGTGCGCGACAGAACCGAGAAAGTCACGCCGGGGTGCTTTTCGCGAAACGGCGTCGTCAAACGCGGCAGCATGGCGAGCGCCGTCGGAATGGCGGCGATGCGGATGCGGCCGGAAAGGCCGTGGCGCGCCGCGCGCATCTCCTCGCGCATCGTCCTGGTGTCGCCGACGATGCGGCGTGCCCACACCAGCACCTGCTTTCCCTCGGGCGTCAGCCCCTGAAAGCGCGAGCCGCGCAGCACCAGCATCACGCCAAGCTGGCCCTCCAGCTGCTTGATGCCGGCCGACAGCGTCGGCTGCGTCACGCCGCAGACTTCGGCCGCTCGGCCGAAATGCTCTTCCCTGGCCAGCGCGATGAAGAATTCGAGCTTATCGATCATGCCATCCATCCGATATGTTCGGAGCAGCGTCGGGGAAATTGCGTTGCACCGCAAGCCGCCTGACTGGGCCCCACGTCCACATCTTTCAGCCGGCTTGCTGTTTCCCGCGGCCTTATGCAGCGTTATGTGGTTAAGCTTGAAAGCGATGGGAGGACGAACATGCTGGGCTGGTTCCGTAAGCTTTTGCCGCGCGAAGATCGCTTCTTCGACCTGTTCGAACGGCATTCGCGAACCGTGGTCGGCGGCGCCGAGGCGCTACAGCAGTTGCTTGGCGGCAAGGATATAGATCTCTGGTGCCAGAAAATCGTGGACCTGGAGGACGAGGCGGATCACATCACCGCTGAAGTCCTGCTTGCCGTGAGGCGCTCGTTTATCACCCCTTTTGACCGTGGCGACATCAAGGACCTTATCCAGTCGATGGATGATGCCATCGACATGATGCACAAGACCGTCAAGACGGTGAGGCTGTTCGAGAAGAAGGATTTCGATCCGCTGATGCAGGAAATGGGTGGTGTGATCGTCGTCGCCGCCAAGCTGGTCGCCGAAGCGATCCCGCTGCTTGGCAAGGTCGGCGCCCACACGGTCCGTCTCAACGCCATCGCCGAAGAAGTCATGCGCGCGGAAGGCCGGGCCGACGATCTGCACGAACAAGGCCTCAAGGATCTGTTCAAACGGCATGGCGGCAGCGACCCGATGGCCTACCTGATAGGCAGCGAAATCTATGGCCAGCTGGAAAAGGTGGTCGACCGCTTTGAGGACGTCGCCAACGAAATCAGCGGCATCGTCATCGAGAACGTCTAGGCGATGGAAGCTACAATAGCCTTTCCCGTGCTGGTCGGCCTCGTCGCTGTCGCGCTTTTCTTCGATTTTCTCAACGGCTTGCACGATGCCGCCAACTCCATCGCGACCATCGTCTCAACGCGCGTGCTGAGACCGCATTATGCGGTGCTTTGGGCGGCGTTCTTCAATTTCATCGCTTTTCTGTTCTTTGGCCTTCACGTCGCGGAGACGTTGGGAAAGGGCATAATTGACGTCAGTATCGTCACGCCTGCGGTGATCTTTGCCGCTCTCGTCGGCGCTATTGTTTGGAACATCGTCACCTGGATCGCCGGCATTCCCTCCAGCAGCTCGCACGCGCTGATCGGCGGCTTGGTGGGGGCGGGCGTGGCAAAGGCCGGCACCGGCGCTATTGTCTGGGCCGGTCTTGGCAAGACGACGGCGGCCATCGTCTTGTCTCCGACGGTCGGGTTCCTGCTGGCCCTGGTCCTGATCCTCATTGTTTCGTGGCTGTTCGTGCGCCAGACGCCTTTCGCCGTCGACAGGACGTTTCGCGTTCTGCAGTTCTTTTCCGCCTCGCTCTACTCGCTTGGGCACGGCGGCAATGATGCCCAGAAAACCATGGGTATCATTGCCGTGCTGCTCTATTCGCAAGGCATGCTCGGGCCGGATTTCTATGTCCCGCTCTGGGTCGTCCTCACCTGCCAATCAGCACTGGCGTTCGGGACCCTGTTTGGCGGCTGGCGCATCGTCCACACGATGGGATCCAAGATCACCCGCCTGAATCCCATGCAGGGGTTCTGCGCCGAGACCGGCGGCGCTATCACCTTGTTTGCGGCCACATGGCTCGGAATCCCGGTTTCGACCACGCATACGATCACCGGCGCCATTATCGGCGTCGGGGCTGCCCGTCGTGTCTCGGCCGTCCGCTGGGGCATTGCCGGCAACATCGTCGTCGCCTGGGTCATCACCTTGCCATGCACGGCGATCATCGCGGCTCTCACCTATTTGGCGATCGGTCTGTCAGGCTGACATGTCGCTGTGGCGCTTGGAGCGCCTTCCGATCTGCACTATGTGAGCTGCAACTGAATACCCAGGGAAAATAATATGTCCGTCACCAAGGAAATCGTCACCGAGCGTTTGAAAACGGTCAACGGACCGGATTTCACCAGCAATATCGTCGACCTCGGCATGGTTTCGGAGATTTTCATTGCCGACGGCAAGGTTTTCTTCTCGATCACCGTTCCCGCCGCCCGGGCCCAGGAGATGGAGCCGCTGCGCGCCGCCGCCGAGCGGGTCGTCAAGGCGATACCCGGTGTCGCCGGCGCGGTCGTCGCGCTGACCGCCGAGAAAAAGGGCGGCGGCATGGAAGCGCCGGTTCCGGCGCGTGCCGCTCCCAGGCCCGCCCCGCCGGCTCCGCCCGCAGCGCCACGCGCTGCCGCGCATGCACCGGCGCCGCATGCCCCGGCCTCGCACAGCCAGGGCAAGCGCGGCGTGCCCGGTATCGAGGCGATCATCGCTGTTGCCTCCGGCAAGGGCGGCGTCGGCAAGTCGACCACTGCCGTCAACATCGCACTTGGCCTCGCCGCCAACGGCTTGCGGGTTGGTGTGCTCGATGCCGACATCTACGGCCCCTCCATGCCACGGCTGCTGAACATCCATGGCCGGCCCGAGACCATCGACGGCAAGATCCTGAAACCCATGCAGAATTACGGCCTCAAGGTGATGTCGATGGGCTTCCTCGTCGATGAGGAGACGCCGATGATCTGGCGCGGACCGATGGTCATGTCGGCACTGACGCAAATGCTGCGTGAGGTTGAATGGGGTCCGCTCGACGTGCTTGTCGTCGACATGCCGCCCGGCACCGGCGATGCGCAACTGACCATGGCCCAGCAGGTGCCATTGGCAGGCGCGGTCATCGTGTCGACACCGCAGGATCTCGCCCTGATCGATGCGCGCAAGGGCCTCAACATGTTCAAGAAGGTCGATGTGCCGCTGCTCGGCATTGTCGAGAACATGAGCTATTTCGTCGCTCCCGACACCGGCAAACGCTATGACATCTTCGGTCATGGTGGCGCGCGCCGCGAAGCGGAGCGTCTCGGGGTCACTTTCCTTGGCGAAGTGCCGCTCGAAATGGGCATCCGCGAAAGCTCGGACGCCGGCACGCCGGTGGTCGTTTCGAAGCCCGACGGCGCCGAGGCCAAAATCTACCGGGATATTGCCGGAAAGGTCTGGGACCGGGTCAATGAAGAGCGCGGCGCCGCCGCTGCCGCAGTGCCAAGTATTGTTTTCGAGTAGCGGAGCGGAATTACGCTGCGCCAACCTTCTCGCCAAAGGTCGAGAAGAACTGGCCGGCCAGTTTTTTCGAGGTTGATTCGATCAGCCGGCTGCCCAACTGGGCAATCTTGCCGCCGACATCGGCCTTCGCGGCATATCTCAGGATCGTCGCATCCGGCCCGTCTGATGTCAGCGTCACGTCGGCGCCGCCCTTGGCGAAGCCGGCGATGCCGCCCTTGCCTTCACCCTGGATGGTGTAGGAGTTGGGCGGATTGAGGTTCTTCAACGTCACCTCGCCATTGAACGTCGCCTTGATCGGCCCGATCTTCACCACCACGGTCGCCGCCATCTCTGTCGGCGACTTCATCTCGAGACTCTGGCAGCCGGGAATGGTGGCCTTCAGCACTTCCGGATCGTTCAGCGCTTCCCATACCTTCTGGATGGGAGCCGCGATGCGTTCCTCGCCTTCGATCACCAAAGCCATCAAGAACCTCCCATGCGCTATTCAGAAAAGGACTAACGCACAGTCTGGCACCTGTCTATCACACCAAAGTCCGGTTGCGGCGGTGCGCCCCCTTGCCTGCTCTCGCGCGTTGCCATATCGATTTGTCTTACAAATACGGAGATCATGATGGCAGGCGCCCCCACCAGAAAGAAAAAATTCCGCTCGCAGGAGTGGTTCGACAATCCCGACAATCCGGGCATGACGGCGCTTTATCTCGAACGTTACCTCAATTACGGGCTGACGCGGGCCGAATTGATGTCCGGCAAGCCGCTGATCGGTATTGCCCAGACGGGTTCGGATCTTTCGCCCTGCAACCGCCATCACATCGAACTCGCCAAGCGGGTGCGCGAAGGCATTGTGTCGATGGGCGGCATTCCGTTCGAGTTCCCATGCCATCCGATCCAGGAAACCGGCAAGCGACCGACCGCGGCACTTGACCGCAATCTCGCCTATCTCAGCCTTGTCGAAGTGCTCTACGGCTATCCGCTCGACGGCGTCGTGCTGACCATCGGCTGCGACAAGACCACGCCGGCGCTGCTGATGGCCGCCGCCACCGTCAACATTCCCGCCATCGCCCTCTCGGTCGGCCCGATGCTCAATGGCTGGCACAAGGGCAAGCGCACCGGTTCCGGCACGATCGTCTGGGAATCGCGCCAGCGCCTGTCGGCTGGCGAAATCGGCTATGACGAGTTCATGGATATCGTCGCGTCCTCGGCGCCGTCTACCGGCTATTGCAACACCATGGGCACCGCCACCACGATGAATTCGCTGGCCGAAGCGCTCGGCATGCAGCTGCCCGGTTCCGCCGCCATTCCAGCGCCCTACCGCGAGCGCGGCCAGATCTCCTACGAGACGGGCAAACGCATCGTCGAAATGGTGCATGAGGACCTGAAGCCGTCCGACATCATGACCCGCAAGGCCTTCGAGAACGCCATCGTCGTCAATTCGGCCATTGGCGGTTCGACCAACGCACCGATCCATCTCAACGCCATCGCTCGCCATCTCGGCGTGCCGCTCGACAATGACGACTGGCAAAAGATCGGCCACAAGGTGCCGCTCATCGTCAACCTGCAGCCGTCGGGCGAATATCTTGGCGAGGATTATCATCATGCAGGCGGGGTGCCGGCGGTGGTGGCTGAACTGATGAAGGCCGGCTTGCTGCCTTATCCCGAAGCCATGACCGTCAATGGCAAGTCGATGGGCGACAATTGCCGCGATGCCGTCAATGAAAACACCGACGTCATCCGCACCGTCGCCGAGCCGCTGAAGGCCAATGCCGGCTTCATCAATCTCAGGGGCAACCTGTTTGATTCCGCGATCATGAAGACCAGCGGCATCTCGCCGGAATTCCGCGAGCGCTATCTGTCCAATCCGAAAGACCCCGAGGCTTTCGAAGGCAATGCCATGGTCTTCGACGGGCCCGAGGACTACCACGCGCGCATCGACGATCCCGCGCAAGGCATCGACGAACACACGATCCTGTTCATGCGCGGCGCCGGCCCAATCGGCTACCCCGGTGGCGCCGAGGTGGTCAACATGCAGCCGCCGGCTTATCTGATCAAGAAGGGCATCCATGCGCTGGCCTGCATTGGTGACGGCCGCCAGTCAGGCACGTCAGGCTCGCCATCGATTCTCAATGCTTCGCCCGAAGCCGCCATCGGTGGCGGGCTGGCATTGCTCAAGACAGGCGATCGCGTCCGCATCGATCTGCGCAAGGGCACCGCCGACATCCTTGTCACCGATGACGAGATCACGCGGCGCCGCGCCGAACTGCAGAACAATGGCGGCTATCACTATCCCAAGCACCAGACGCCCTGGCAGGAGATCCAACGCGGCATGGTCGCCCAGTTCTCGGAAGGCATGGTGCTGAAGCCGGCAGTGAAGTACCAGGATGTGGCGCATACCAGCGGTATTCCCCGGGACAATCACTGAGCGCTGTTTCACGACCGCCAGGCAAATCGCAAACGGCGGCTTCATGCCGCCGTTTGATCAGACATAGACGGGGTTAGGGCAGGAGCACCAGGTTCAGTTCTTGCGCCCATCCGGGTCGCCCTTGTTCTGGATTTCCTTGAGGTAGTCGGCCATGCGGTCGAAGCTGCCTTCCCAGAACTGGCGATATTGTTCCAGCCAGCCGGCCACGTCCTTGAGCGGCCCGGCCTTCAGCCGGCATGGCCGCCACTGCGCCTGACGGCCGCGCGCGATGAGGCCTGCGTTTTCCAGCACCTTGAGGTGCTTGGAGACTGCCGGCAGGCTCATGTCGAAAGGTGCCGCCAGTTCGTTCACCGTCGCTTCGCCAAGCGTCAGCCTTGCCAATATGGCGCGCCGTGTCGGATCGGCCAGTGTGGCGAAAGTCTTGGAAAGGTGGTCTGTCGGCATTGCGGTCATCCCTTTGACCGGCGAGTTGTGTAAGTCGCCGGTTACATAGTCATTTCATTCTCTTCAGCCATGCACCAAGCCGCCGGAGGTGGGGCGCTCGAGCATCCGGTGATCCTGCTCGGCATAATGGTCGATTGTTCGTTCTTTTGATTAACTTGTTAGTTAAGTAAATCTAGGACATTTGCCTGTCAACTTGTCCCGCAGTTGCAGAAGAGCGTGCTTGCCCGCGCGCTGCACACGTCTCGCGGCAACCGCTGAAGCACAGGATTGTCCTTGACAGGCGAGGGCGACAAATCCACGATCATGGCAAGGGGTGCATCGCGACGACCCCGTGAGGCGTCAGCCCAACGTTCGCGTCCAAGCTTCTCACTTCAGGAGGTGGACGCCATGCCGTCAACAACTGCAATTACCGTACCGCAACTGAGCCGCCTGATCGGCGTGCCGGGCGCGCCCACACTCATCGATGTTCGCATCGACGATGACTACGATGCCGATCCGCGCCTGCTGCCGGCCTCGCAACGCCGCGACTTCAAGACCGTCTCGGCCTGGGCGGCCGAATTCGTTGGCCGCCGGGTGGCGGTCGTTTGCCAGAAAGGGCAGAAACTTTCGCAAGGCGCGGCCGCGTGGCTGCGGAATGAGGGCGTTTTCGCCGAATCCGTTGAAGGCGGCTTTGAGGCATGGCGCGATGCCAAGGGACTTTTGCTCCACGCCGGCAAGCTGCCGCCGCGCGATGACAAGGGCCGCACCGTGTGGGTGACGCGAGCCCGCCCGAAGGTCGATCGCATTGCCTGTCCCTGGCTGATCCGGCGTTTCGTCGACCCGCTCGCCGTATTTCTCTTCGTCGAAGCAAGCGAGGTGGCGGCTGTTGCGGATCGGTTTCAGGCGACCCCGTTTGATATCGATGCCGTGTTCTGGAGCCACCGGGGCGAGCGCTGCACCTTCGACACGATGATCGAGGAGTTCGGCCTCGAATCCGAAGCGCTCGATCGCCTCGCCACCATTGTACGGGCGGCCGATACCGCCAGCCTTGATCTGGTTCCACAGGCGGCTGGGTTTCTGGCAGCCTCGCTTGGGCTGTCGCGGATGTTTCGCGACGATCTCGAGCAGCTTGAGGCTGGCATGTTGCTCTACGATGCGTTTTTTCGCTGGTGCCGCGATGCCAGCGAAGAAACGCACAACTGGCCGTCCGGGAGCAAGGCATCGTGAGCGTGGCGGCTTCGGAAACGCAGGCGCGGGCCGCTGACATGCCGGCGGTGCCGACATTCGGCGAAGCCGTGAAAGTCTGGGCGCGGATCGGATTGCTCAGCTTCGGCGGGCCGGCCGGGCAGATCGCGCTCATGCACAAGGAACTGGTCGAGGAGCGGCGCTGGATAGGTGAGCAGCGTTTTCTACATGCATTGAACTACTGCATGCTGTTACCGGGTCCAGAGGCCCAGCAACTCGCCATCTATATCGGCTGGCTGCTGCACCGGACGAAAGGCGGTCTGGTCGCCGGCATTCTCTTCGTCGTGCCAGGCGCATTTGTCATGCTCACCTTGAGCATCCTCTACGCGCTGTATGGCGACGCACCGCTGGTCGAGTCGCTGTTCTTCGGGGTCAAGGCGGCGGTGCTCGCCGTTGTCGTCGAGGCGGTGATCCGCATCGGCCGCCGTGCCCTGAAAAATCGACTGATGGTATCGATAGCGCTTTGCGCTTTTCTCGCCATCTATGGGCTCAACATGCCCTTCCCGATCATCATTCTGCTTGCTGGACTGACGGGATGGGTCGGAAGCCGGTTTGCGCCGGGTCTGTTTTCCGGCACGGCGCGTGGCAAAGGCGAAGTGCCGGATATCAAGGGCGCGGTCGATCTGATGTTCGAGCGCGGCGAACTCGGCCATACCAGACCGGCGAAATGGCATGCCCCGCGCACCATCGCGGTCTGGATGCCGATCTGGCTCGGCCCTGTGTTGCTGGTCTGGGCCTTCACAGGATCCACCAGCGTATGGACACAGATCGGCGGTTTCTTCAGCCTCATGGCGGTTGTCACCTTCGGTGGCGCTTATGCGGTCCTGGCCTATGTCGCTCAGGCAGCCGTCGGGTCCTTCGGCTGGCTCGCGCCTGGGGAAATGGTCGATGGCCTCGGCCTTGCCGAGACCACACCGGGTCCACTCATTCTGGTTTTGCAGTTTGTCGGCTTCATCGCGGCCTTCCGTCACGCCGGATCGCTGTCTCAACTGCTTGCCGGCTCGCTGGGCGCGCTGCTCACCCTATGGGCCACCTTCGTCCCATGCTTCTTCTGGATATTCCTCGGCGCGCCCTACATCGAGGCCCTGCGTGGCAACAAGGCTTTGTCGGCGGCGCTCGGCGCCATCACCGCCGCGGTCGTTGGTGTCATCATGAACCTCGCTTTGTGGTTTGCCTTGCACGTCATTTTCCACGAGGTGCGCAAGATCGGCTTCGGCATGGACGTGCCGGTGCTGTCGTCGATCGACTGGCGCGCCGCGCTGCTCTCCTGTGCCGCCATGATCGCCGTCCTGAAGCTGAAGATCGGCATGTTGCCGACGCTTGCTGGCGCGGCCCTGGCCGGCGTCCTGTTGCTGGCAGTGAGCGGCTAGATGCAATCTGCCTTTGTAATCCGGCGGCCAGCCACCTAACTGGTTGGAAACGGATCGGAACATCATGGCGAAACGACGCTCGTCCCTCGGCTTCCTCGGCATGTTCGGCCGCTCCGGCGATCTCAGGCAGCTCGATGATGCATTGCGTGGTGCTGACCTTCATCCCGCTCTTGTGCCGGAAGGCGTAAAACTCACCATCGTCAATCTGATGAAGGATCATTGGCCCGACGAGCCGCCATCACGGGCCTATCCTGATGTGGCACGGCTGTTCAGTTATTGCATTGCCGGGCCGGAAGCCTTCGAACGGTCCAATGGCCATGACCTCAGGCTGGACGCGGAACGCCGGATCGAGGCCGCGCTTGAAACCGGCGACAGCTTCGATGCGCAAATGGTGCTGATGACGCTGCATGCAAAGCTGGTCAGCGCCGAGGTCGTCGAGCGTTATGGGCTGGGCACCGACTGAGGCGGACTTACCTCAGTTCTAGCCGCCCATGCCGCTGCGCGGCAGATGGATCAGATTGCCGAACCGCGCGCGCAGTTTGTCGTCGAGCGGCTTGGGCACATGGCGCGGAAAACGCTCAGCCAGAATGCGTTTCTTCTCGATGATCGCCCGTTGCAGGATGTCGGGCCGGCCCTTCTCGTTCCATTCCTTCGGCGAAAAGCGGTCGCCGACAGCTGGATAGAAATATTCGGTCTGCATCAGCCGCAAGGTCTGCTCGTTGCCGAGATAGTGGCCCGGACCCTTCAGGCAGACATCGGCGATCGTGTCGAGCGACAGCGACTCGTCCGTCACCTCGATGCCGCGCACGCAGCGCAGGCAATGGCCGAGCATGTCGTTGTCGATGATCAGGCTCTCCAGACAGAAGCCGAGCAGCGAGGCATGCATGCCGGCTGATTCGTAGACGAGGTTGAGGCCGGCGAGGCCCGCCATCACATTGGTGATGCCCTTTTCATAACCCGACTGGATATCGGGCAGTTTCGAATCCGTCATGCCGGCGGCCGAGCCGCCCGGCAAATCGTAGAACTGCGCCATCTGCGCGCAGGCCGCGGTCAGCACCGCCTGCTCCGCCGAGCCGCCGGACATGGCGCCGGTGCGCAAATCCGACACGAACGGCCATGTGCCGAAGATCGCAGGATGCCCCGGCTTGATGGCGTTGACATAGATGAGGCCGACCAGCACCTCGGCCACCGCTTGTACAACCGCGCCGGCAATCGCCGCCGGAGCCGTCGCGCCGGCTTGTCCAGCCGAGAGCAGAAGAATCGGAATACCACCTTCGACGCAGGCTTCGAGAACGCCGCAGGCGTCCTCGGCGAATTTCATCGGCGGCACGACGAAGCAGTTGGAGTTGGAGACGAATGGCCGGGCGCGGAAGTTCTCCTCGCCGCCGGCGATCGCATAGAGCATTTCAAGTGCCGGCTGCACGTTCTCGCGCACGGTGAAGGACGTGCCGACATGCTTCGACGTGCCCATGACGCAGGCATAGAGCGTGTTGAAATCCATATCGAGCGGATCGGGAATGTCGCGCGGCACCATCGGCCGCTGGAAGAAATGGATGTTGTCGAGGCCCTCGACGATGCGGGCGGCATCATAAATGTCCTGCAGCAGCGACTCGCGGTACTCGCGCTTTTCGACATCGACCAGATGCACGGCGGCACCGGCGGTGCCGTAATGCACGCGTTTGCCCTGGATCACCATGTCGTGCTTGGGGTCCTGGCCGTGCAAAGTGAAATGCCTCGCGGCCTTCTTGATAGTGTCGAGGACGAGCGCGCGAGGGAAACGGAGGCGTCCGTCATCGCTGTAACTGGCGCCGGCCTTGGTCAGGGCTTCGATACAGGACGGGATGGCATTGGCGAAGCCGACTGTTTCCAGCAGCGTCAGCACCGCTTCGTGGATGCGTTCGCGGTCATTTTCGCTGAGTGGCCCGTAGCTGCCGCCTTCAAGGCCGGCGCGCACTGGCCTAATGTCGTCTGCCAGCGGCGCTGCCCGCATGGCGCGGCGCGCTTCGCGCCCGCCGGAGCGTCGCGAACGTTGGTCCGCCGACGCTTCCTGCTTCTCAAGAACCACTGACATGGAATGCACTCCACCTTTCTGAGAAGCAGAGCGCGGCGGTTGGTCCACCATCGGCTGCTTCTTCCCCTTTATGCCCCGACTATGCCGCCAGCATTGGCACAGCCTATGAGCCAGCCAGTCCGGTTGCATATGCCAGAGGGCTAAAGGACCAGAGCCGGTTTTGGGCGGCTCCGGTCAGGGAATCAGGCGGCGGCGGGCCTGCGCCCGGCGGCGGTGGCCAGTTCACGGATGCCTGGTTCGATGTGCTGCAGGGCGATCGAGGAGATGCCCAGCCGCATGAAACGCGAAGGCTTTTCAGTGTGATCGAAGAAACGGTCGCCGGGCTCGATGATGACACTGCGCGAGGCGGCTGCCTCGGCCAGCCCGCGTGAGTCGGTGCCGCGGGGTCCCTCGAGCCAGAGCGATGTGCCGCCGGCCGAGTCGGTCGAGCGCCATTCCGGCAGGAACGCGGAAATCGCATGGACCAGACGCTTGCGCCTTTCATCGAAGGCCGTCGACAGCCGCCGGACCAGCGCTTCGTGGTGGCCAAGTGACAGGAACAGGGCGACGGCGCGCTGGTTGTTGGCTGGCGGGTGCCGCAGCATGAAGCGGCGCAGCGCCCTGAGCTCGGAGATTAGTCCAGCGGAGGCGACGATGTAGCCAAGCCGCAGGCCGGGAGCCAGCGTCTTCGACATCGAGCC
>JBDSLV010000345.1:0-4332 GCA_039916205.1 Mesorhizobium sp.
GGCGGACGGCTTCGCCCGCCTGCGTTGTGCCAAAAACTTCGCCGTCCTTCATCGCCAATGCCCGCAAACGCCAGTTCGTTGATCGACTTCGGCCAGCGATTTTCGCCACCCCGAAGATGGCAGGCTATAGCCTGCCATCTCAAGGATTGGCTATATCAGAGGCCGAGGCCGCCGATGCAGACATATTTGGTGTCGAGATAGTCCTCGATGCCCTGATGCCCGCCTTCCTTGCCGAGGCCGGATTCCTTGACGCCGCCAAACGGCGCTTCCGGTGTGGTGATCAGGCCTTCATTGACACCGACCATGCCATATTTCAGACCTTCCATGACCCGGAAGGCGCGGCCGAGATCGCCGGTGTAGAAATAGCAGGCCAGGCCGAATTCCGTGTCATTGGCGAGCGAGATGGCCTCTTCCTCGGTTTCGAACCTGAACACCGGGGCAATCGGGCCAAAGATCTCTTCCTTCATGAAGCGCATCTTGGGCGTTGCGTTGGCGATGACCGTCGGCTGGAAGAACGAACCGCCAAGCGCGTGACGCTTGCCGCCGGCGACGACCTTGCCACCCTTGGAAGTCGCATCGGCGATCAGCTCCTCGACCTTCTCGACCGCCTTCTCGTCGATCAGCGGTCCCTGCTGGACGCCGTCCTCAAGGCCAGAACCGACCTTCAGCCGATCGCTGGCCGCGGCAAGCCCTTCGACAAACTTGTCATAAACGCCGGCCTGAACCAGGAAGCGGTTGGTGCAGACGCAGGTCTGGCCGGAATTGCGGTATTTCGCGGTGACCGCGCCGGCCACCGCACGTTCGAGATCGGCGTCGTCGAAGACGATGAACGGCGCATTGCCGCCGAGTTCCATCGACACCTTCTTGACGGTGACCGACGACTTCTGGATCAGGATTTTGCCGACTTCGGTCGAACCGGTGAAGGTGATCTTCTTGACCAGCGGGTTGGCGCAGATTTCGTCGCCGATTTCGCCGGCCGCACCCGTCAGGATGTTGATCACGCCCTTCGGGAAGCCGACTTCTTCGGCCAAAGCGCCCCAGGCCAGACCGGAATATGGCGTCTGCGAAGCTGGCTTGACGACAGCGGTGCAACCCGCGGCGAGTGCCGGTCCGAGCTTGCGGGCGAGCATCGAGGACGGGAAATTCCACGGCGTGATGGCGGCAACGACGCCGACCGGCTCCTTGGTCACCAGGATGCGGCGGTCTGCCCACGGCGACGGCACGACATCGCCATAGGTGCGGCGGCCTTCCTCGGCGAACCACATGATGTAGGCGGCGGCGGAGCCGATCTCGCCCTTGGATTCAAACAGCGACTTGCCTTGCTCGATGGTCAGCAATTCGGCCAGCACATCCTGATTGTCCATGATCGCGTCATGCAGCTTGCGCAGCAGCTTCGAGCGCTCAAGCGCGGTGGTCTTGCGCCATGACTTGAAGGCGGCCTCGGCGGCTTCGATGGCGCGGCGCGTCTCTGCCTTGCCCGACTTCGGTACGGTGCCGATCTTGAGGCCGGTGGCTGGATTGTTGACATCGACCGTCAGGCCACTGTCGGCCTGCACCCATTCGCCATTGATGAGATTGGCCTGCCGCATGAAATGGCTGGTTTTTTGAAGCATGGTCTCGCCTCCCTTCGGCGCACTGACGGGCCGGTCTGTGGATTTCTTCGATGAGCGTAGCCGATGGCATAACGCCGGCACGCTGGAGCCACTGCTCTTTACCTAGGGCAAGCCCGGCAAGCAATTGCAAGATGGCATATAGGCTTTGGGCCAGCGCGAAACCAGCTGAACACAGCCCTAGCCAAACACATGGGTCACAACCGTCAGCCAAAATGCCGTGGTGACGGCGGCACCGGCCGTGGCGATGGTCATCTGGTTCGAGGCCAGGGCCTGGCCGGTGTTGAACTGGACCGCGATAAGGTAGGAATTGACGCCGGACGGCAGCGCCGCAACCATCACCGCCACCTTGGCGGTCAGCGGTGGAAGGCCGAACAGCCAGACGAGGCCGAGAACCAGTGACGGCATCAGGAGCAGCTTCAGGACCGAAAGCGCGAGCGCCGGCCGGATGTTGCCGGAAATGCCGAAACGGCGCAGGCTGAGCCCCATGGCAAACAGCGCCACCGGCCCGGCAGTGTTGGCCAACGCGTCGACCAGCCGCCCGGTGAGTTGCGGCAACGGTTCACCGGTGATGCGCCATGCGAGGCCAGCCAGAATGCCGATGATCAGGGGGTTGACGAACAGCTTCCCGAGAAAACTCCTGACAACACGCAACGGATGCACCGGCTCGCCGCCGCCACGGCCGAACATCTCGAACAGAACGATCGAAGCCATCATCATGGTCGGCAGGTGGACTGAGACGAGCAGCGACAGCACTTCGAACCCGCTTGGCCCGAATACGCCCAGGATGAAGGGCGCCCCAAGCAGCACGACGTTTGAAAAGGACGACGATACGCCGCCGACGATGCCTGCGCGGGCATCCCGCCCGAAGACCCTTGTCATGACCAGATGGCCGAGCGACCAGGTGATCGCCACCGCCGTGAAATAGATACTCCACAGCGACCACGGCGCGGCGCCATGGAAATCCGCCCTAACCATTGTCTGGAACAGGAGCAGCGGCATCGCCACGCGGACCGCGAAGTCGGATATCCCCTCGCCGCTCGCCGGTTTCAGATAGCCGGTCAACCCAGCGAGATAGCCGAGCGCGACCAGACTGAAGACGAAGAGCACGGTTTCGGTGAGCGGAGACATGTCCAAGGGATAGGCGACCCGGAATTGCCGTGCAATCGCTGCCCGAATTTGATCATGGTCGGCAGGCAACGTTATAGTGGGTTTGCGATCATCAGGGCGGATACGAACGACAGAATGGCTTTTGTCGAAAACTCGAAACGGCATCTTTTCCGGTGCACATGGCTGGCGGCTTTCGTCGCCATGCTGTTTTGCCTTGCCGCGACGACGCTTCAGGCTGCCGAGACCAAGAACCTGAAGGGCGTGGCGCTGATCGTCGGCCAGTCGAACTACGAACACATCACCGCCCTTCCCAACCCGGCGAACGATGCCCGCGACATGGCCAAGATGCTGACCGATCTCGGCTTCGACGCCCGCGGTGTCACCGATCGCGATGCCGCCAAGCTGAAGCGCGATCTTGAAAGGTTCGTCGAAGATGCCGAGGGCGCCGACGTCGCCTTGATCTATTATTCCGGTCACGGCATCGAAGCCGGTGGCGAGAATTATCTGGTTCCGGTCGATGCCGACGTCTCGTCGCTGAAGGACGCCGACGCGGCCCTGGTGCCGATTTCCGCCGTCATGGATGAATTGAAAAAGACGGTGCCGGTGACGATCATCCTGCTCGATGCCTGCCGCACCAACCCGTTTCCACCAGACGCGATGGTACGCAAGGCGCCAACCGCGTCCGCATCACCAATCGGCGAAGGTGGCCTCGAACCCTTGCGCGGCGCCAAGACGCTTGCCAATGCCCCGGCTGCCACGGAGAGCCTCGGCACGGTGATCGGTTTCGCCGCTGAACCGGGACGTCCGGCGCTGGATGGAGCCGCCGGTGAAAACAGCCCCTACGCGGCGGCTTTGCTGCGCCACCTCGCGGCGATGAAGGGCACCGAATTCGGTTCGGTCATGCGCATGGTCACCGAAGAAGTCTATCTCGACACCAAGGCCAAGCAGCGCCCCTGGGTCAATGAGAGCCTGCGCCGGCTGCTCTATTTCGGCGTGGCGCCGCCGGAACCGACCGGCGACGACGGGCTGATCACGGGCGAGCGGCGGCAGCTGCTGCTGACCATTTCCGACCTGCCTGATCCCAAGCGCGCGCAAGTGGAGCTGGCCTCGCTGCAGGACGGCGTGCCACTCGACGCGCTCTATGGCGTGCTGAGGGCACTTGGCACGGAAAAGATACCGGAAGACCCGACCGACCTGCAAAAGGTGCTCGACGCCCAGTCCGAACGCCTGAAGAAGGTGATGTCCGAGCAGGCCGCATTGCGCGCCGACGATCCGGAGATCAAGCGCCTTGTTGCCTCCGCCGACAGGGCGATCGGCCAGGGAGCGATCGCGACGGCGCGCAAATTCCTGGATGAGGCTGTCGGCCGGGTCGAGGAAACAGGCAGTGCGGTCGATGATGCCGAGGCCTTGGTCAAGCTGAAGCGTATCGCCGACGCCGGCATCTACGCCAGGCGCGCCGATGCCTCGGCGCTGGTCTTCGATTATCTCGCGGCTGCCAATGACTATGGCAAGGCCTTCTCGCTGGTCGAGAAGTGGGACGACAAGTTGCGCTGGAACTACAAGAACCAGGAGGCCGAGGCGCTGAGCGCCCGTGGCTATGCCACCGGCGACC
>JBDSLV010000346.1:0-9145 GCA_039916205.1 Mesorhizobium sp.
GCAACATGCTGGCCGAACTGCGCGGCATCGTGCTGGCCAGCCGGCTGTTCGTGCTGATCGCCTCCACGGTCATCGCCGGACTTGGCGCGCTCGGCGTCTGGCTGGCCGCGCCATGGATCGAGAGCTACTATGTTCTGCCCTTCATCCTCGGCGTCATCTGCCTGCCGATGATTGCCATGTCCGATCTTTTGTCGGGGCTGGCACGCGCCAACAGCTGGGCGCTGTTCGCTTTGTCGCCGACCTACCTGATACGGCCCGTGCTGATCCTGGCGTTCATGGCGCTGATGCTGATGGTCGGCTATGCCCCTGACGCCAAGACCGCGATCTTCGCTTCGATCGCCGCCACCTACGTCACCACGCTTGGCCAGCTCATCGGCGTCAGCCGCCGCATCGAGAAAACTATCCCCCCCGGGCCGAGCACGGTGCATTTCGCGCAATGGTTCATTGTGTCGCTGCCGATCTTCCTGGTCGAGAGCTTCTTCTTCCTGCTGACCAACGCCGACGTGCTGATGGTCGGCGCCTACATGAATCCCAACGACGTTGCCGTCTATTTCGCCACGGTGAAGACGCTGGCGCTGGTGCATTTCGTCTATTTCGCCGTCAAGGCGGGCGTCGCCCAGCGCTATGCGCAGTTCACCCATGGCGAGCCGCGAAAACTGGCCGCTTTCGCCCGCGAGACCGTGTCATGGACCTTCTGGCCCTCGCTGCTGATGGCGCTGCTGGTGCTGGCGCTGGGTGAACCCATGCTGGTTCTGTTCGGCCCTGAATTCACCAGCGGTTATCCGCTGCTCTATCTGCTTGTCTTCGGCGTCGTTGCCCGTGCCGCCGTTGGCCCCTGTGAAAGCCTGCTCACCATGAGCGGCAACCAGAACATCTGTGCCGCCGTCTACGCCATGACGCTGGCCTTCAACATCGCTCTCAACGTGGTGCTGATCCCGCTGTTTGGCCTGTGGGGCGCCGCCATGGCCACCGCCTTTGCTATGATTTTCGAGGCAAGCGCACTATCCTTCACCGTCTGGCGCAAACTCGGCATCGTCATGCTCATCTTCGTGCCCGCGAAAGGAGCCGTGTGATGGCCGCCATTCCGTTGATCGAGGAAACCAGCGGCGGCCCGGCTGGTGCCATGGTGTCGGGTCTCGCCGGACTGGGGCGCGACGCCGATCCGGCCCATGTCGAAATCCTCGCCAACAACCGGCCCCAGCGAAAGCTGGCGATCTATCCCGCTTCCGCCGGCTTCGAACTGGTCGAGGAACTCGACTATCTCTGCACCCGCACCGTCGAACCCAACATCTTCTTCAACCCGCGTTTCCTGGCGCCGGCAATGCCGCGCCTGGAGGACCGCGAGGTGCGGCTGGCGGTGATCCGCGATGGCGACGAATACCGCAATCGGCTGCGCCTGCTGGTGCCTTTCTCGGTGGAACGGCCCGTCCTACCGCTCGGTGTTCCGGTGATGCGCACTTGGGCCAGCCCGTTCGGGCCGCTCGGCACGCCGCTGGTCGACCGCGACGACCCGGTCGGCGTCATCGAGGATTTCTTCTCGATGCTGTCGCGCCCGCATCTCAAGCTGCCGAAAGTCTTTGTCCTGCCCGACATGCGCCTCGACGGGGCGGTGGCAAGCCTGCTTGCCACCGTGGCCGAGACGCGCGGCCTGACGATGGTCACCACCGGCAGTGTCGAACGCCCGGCGCTTGAAAGCGAACTCGACGGCGATGCCTATCTGAAGGCCTCGCTGCGCTCGCACCACACCCGTGAATTCCGTCGCCTGAAGCGTCGTCTCGCCGACCTCGGCGCGCTGGAACATGTGGTGGCGCGCGGCCCAGAAGAAATCCGCCACGCCATCGAAAGCTTCCTGACGCTCGAGGCGGCCGGCTGGAAAGGCCGTGAGCGCACCGCCATGGCGATCGACCGCTATCGTGCCGCCTTTGCCCGCGAAGCCGTGCACCGGTTGGCCGAGCAGGACATGTGCCGCATTCACTCGCTGACACTGGATGGCCGCACCATCGCTTGCCTGATTGTCTTCGTCGAGGCCGGCATCGCCTACACCTGGAAGACGGCCTATGACGAGACGCTGGCCGCCTATTCGCCGGGCACGCTGCTGATGATCGAGGTCACCAAGCAGCATCTCGACGACCCCAATGTGATGATGACCGATTCCTGCGCGGTGCCCGATCATCCGGTGATGAGCCGGCTGTGGTCGGAACGCAAACCGATGGGAACGCTGGTCATCGGCATGACGCCGGATGCCGACCGCCTTACCCGCCAGGCGGCCTCGCAGCTGCATCTCTACCGCGAAACCCGCAACATGGCTCGCCTGCTGCGCAACCGGATGAGAAGCCTGCTGGGGCGGCGCTAGGCCATGGGCATGCACGGTCCGACACAACCATGGTTTTGAGGCTGGAATGACCGCATGGCGCAGTTTCATTTTCGCCGGTGCCGTTTTCACTCTTTGGTCCTTGGCACTTCCGCCGTCGCTGGCTAACCCTGCCAACGCGTCGGTTTTCCTTGAAGATCAGACCTGGACCGAGTTGCGCGATCTCATCGGCGCCGGGACGACGACAATCATCATCCCGATAGGCGGCACCGAGCAGAACGGCCCCGCCATGGCGTTGGGCAAGCACAATGTTCGGGTGAAATTCCTGGCTGGAAAGATAGCCGCGCGGCTGGGCAATGCGCTGGTCGCCCCCGTGATCTCCTATGTCCCGGAAGGGACCATTGATCCACCGACCGCTCACATGAAGTTTCCAGGCACGATTACGATCAGCGACAAGACTTTCGAGCAGCTGCTCGAGTCCGCCGCGCGCAGCTTCAAGCTGCATGGCTTCAAGACGATCGTGCTGATCGGCGATCACGGCAGCTACCAGGCAGACGAACGTCACGTGGCCGATCGTTTGAATGCGGAATGGAGCAAGACGCCGGTCCGGGTCTTTGCAGCGCTTGAATATTACACGATTACCCAGGGTGCCTATGTCGACAAGCTTCTGGCCGCTGGCGCAAAGCGCTCCGAAATCGGAACGCATGCCGGGCTGGCCGATACATCGCTCATGCTCGCCGTCGATCCTTCACTGGTGCGCAAGGACCGTCTTGCCGGCACCCCGATGCTCAACGCCAGTGACGGCGTCTATGGTGGCGATCCCGCAAGGTCGTCGGCCGAACTTGGCCAGCTTGGCGTGGATCTGATCGTCAACGGAACAGCCGACGCGATCCGAGGCTTTGTCGAGAAGCAACCCAAATGATCAAGGCCTGGTTGCGGTTCACGAGCCTGTGCGCGCCGCTCGTGCTGTCGTCTGCACTGTCGTTGACACCAGCTGCAGCTGGCTCGTGTCCGGAGGACTGCAGCGAGCCGCCGCCGCGCAACCCGGTCAACATCTACAGCCAGACCTCGGCCGATCATTTGAACCCGGCGACCGCGGGCGCGTTGCCTCGTGTCTATGTTCCAAACCGTTCGTCCAACAGCGTATCGGTCATCGATACCGTAACCCTGAAGGAAGTGGACAGGTTCACAGTCGGGCTCAAACCGCAGCACGTCGTTCCCTCGTGGGATCTGCGCACCCTATGGGTAGCCAACAACGCCAGCGGAACCAGCAAGGGCAGCGTGACGCCGATCGACCCCAAGACCGGCAAGCCGGGTCACGAAATTCCGGTTCAGGACCCCTACAATATGTATTTCATGCCGGACGGCAGTTCGGCGATCATTGTCGATGAAGCCTACAAGCAGCTCGATCTGCGCGATCCGCGGACCATGGCGTTGAAATCGGTTATCCCCACGCCGACCTGCCCCGGCATCAACCATGCCGATTTTTCGGCCGACAATTCCTACGCGATCTTCACCTGCGAGTACGGTGACGGCGGACTGGCCAAGATCGACCTGAAGAACCAGAAGGTGCTCGGCCATCTCGCACTTTCGAAAATGGGCATGCCGCAGGACATACGGCTCTCGCCCGACGGCAAGGTCTTCTATGTCGCCGACATGATGAACGACGGCGTCTTCCTGGTCGACGGCGACAGCTTTTCCGAGATCGGCTTTATCCCCACGGGTGTCGGGACGCACGGGTTTGTCGTAAGCCGTGACGGGACAAAGCTCTATGTCTCAAACCGTGGCTCCCGCAAGATGGAGCAAGGCCGTTCAAAGGGACCGGGAAGTGTGACCGTCATCGATTTCGCCACCCGTTCGGTCGTCGCGCAATGGCCCATTCCAGGCGGCGGCAGCCCGGACATGGGAAATGTCAGCGCCAACGGCAAGCAGCTGTGGTTGTCTGGCCGCTTCGACAGCGAGGTCTACATGATCGACACGACCTCGGGCGCCGTGACCAAGATCCGCGTCGGAGTGGAACCGCATGGGCTCACAGTCTGGCCTCAGCCCGGCAGATACTCGCAAGGCCACACCGGCAACATGCGATGAGTTGCGCCAGTCGAGAAGCGATCTCGAAAAAGCCCGAACCCGGAGGGTTCGCAAGGGCGACTGCCCGCCGGCCGGTCAGACCGCCCCATCGCAGGGGTGAGCGAAGCGAACTCGCGTGAGATCAAAAAATGGTGCCCCTAGCCGGAATCGAACCAGCACTCCTTGCGGAACTCGATTTTGAGTCGAGCGCGTCTACCAATTCCGCCATAGGGGCTCAGGCTGGGTAGCCTGGATCGGCGCGGACTATACGGTCGGAGGCCTGTTCGTCAACTGGCCAATCCCAAGATAACGGCAAACCGCGACCATTCTTCGCCTTTCCATTTCGTGAAGCCGCGGCCATTGTGCAGCGCGGAAAATCTTTCTACAGAAACGGCGAATCTGACAGGGGTGCCGATGCTTCGCGGACTTTACGACTGGACCTTGTCGCTGGCGGCCCGGAAATCCGCCGAATGGTGGCTGGCCTTCATCGCCTTCGTCGAGAGCTCGGTGTTCCTCGTGCCCGCCGACGTGCTCTATATACCGATGGCGCTGTCACGGCCGGATCGCGCCTATCGTTACGCGCTGATTGCCACTGCTGCCTCTGTGCTTGGCGGCATCGCCGGCTGGTTCATCGGTCACTATGCCTATGATGCGGTAGCCCGGCCCATTCTCGAATTCTACGGCAAGTATGATGAGTTCGAGGCGTTGCGGGCCTCTTCAGGCGTCGGCTTCATCATTCTGATGCTGATCACTTCGGGCGCCGCCCATTTGCCGCCGATCAAGGTTGTGACCATCCTGTCCGGCGTCATCGGCGTCAACCTGCTGCTGTTCATCGTCCTGGCGATCGTGGCGCGCGGCGCCCGTTTCCTGCTGCTGGCCTGGCTGCTGCGCCGCTACGGCGAGCCGATCCGCGAGTTCATCGAAAAGCGCCTCGGCCTGATTGCCGGCGCCGGCGCTGCTGCCCTGATTTTGCTCTATATAGCGGCCAAATACGCTCTCTGATGCACCGGGCGGGCGCCAAACCAACGGACTGAATTCAATGACCGCGACCATGAACGAAAACACCGGCCGCCAGCGGACGATGACCGCTCTGTTTCTTGCTGTCGCCATGGCCGCGACTGTCGGCTCGGCGCTCGCCTTCCAGCATATAGGCGGCTACATCCCCTGCCATCTCTGCCTGGAGCAGCGCACGCCCTACTATATCGGCGTGCCGCTGATGCTGCTGGCGGTGCTTGCTTCGGCGCTGCACGCCCCGGCATGGCTGACACGCGGCCTGCTGGCCATCGGTGGCCTGCTGATGCTCTACGGCCTCTATCTCGGCGTCTATCACTCCGGTGTTGAGTGGGCCTGGTGGGCGGGTCCGACCGATTGCACGGCAGGCGCCGGGCCGGTGGACACCGGCGGCAAGGGCGTGCTCGACGCGCTCGACAAATTCGTGCCGCCATCCTGCGACAAGGCCGCGCTGCGCATCCTCGGCCTGTCGCTGGCTGGCTGGAACGCCATTGCCAGCCTCGTCCTTGCCGCCGTCGCCTTCCGCGGCGCGCTGGCGCGGGACTGACTCAACGCGACGCGAGATCGTTCCAGAATTCGGCAGGCTGAGTCGGATGAAGTGATTTTCGAGAACCGGAGCGGAGCGTACTTAAGTACGTGAGCACCGGAAGCGCAGAAAATCGCTTCAGGCGGCCAGCCTCCCTAATTCTCGAACGATCTCAAGGTTCGAGTTCGACATCCCAGTAAAGATAATCCATCCAGCTCTCATGCAGATGGTTGGGCGGGAACATGCGGCCGTTGTTGTGCAGGTCATGCACCGTCGGCTGATAGGGCGTCTGCAGCGGCCACATCTTGGCATGGGCCGGCATCATGCCGCCTTTCCTCAGATTGCAGGGCGAGCAGGCGGCGACGACATTCTCCCAGGTCGTGGCGCCGCCGCGATGGCGGGGGATGACATGGTCGAAGGTCAGATCCTCCGGCGTGCCGCAATACTGGCACTGGAAGCGGTCGCGCAGGAAGACATTGAAGCGGGTGAAGGCAGGGTGCCGCGAGGGCTTCACATAGGCCTTCAGGCTGACCACGCTCGGCAGCCGCATCGAGAAGGTCGGCGAGGAGACCGCGTGTTCATATTCGGCAACAATGTTGACCCGGTCGAGGAACACCGCCTTGATGGCGTCCTGCCACGACCAGAGCGACAGAGGGTAATAGCTGAGCGGACGATAATCCGCATTCAGCACCAGCGCTGGAAGCCCATCCGGAGATACGGCAACCGTCACGTCGTTGGCCTCCTTAATTCCAGAACCGAACGGTGCGGATACTGTAAGCCCGACATGACAGGGATGTGAAGCGGATTGTCGCGCGCACGTTGTGCGCAAAACGCATGATTTTCGTGCTTTTTCACTGGTTCAGGCCGGAGGTGCGCCGTCGCGCCCTCTGGTTTCACGGTAGTAGGACCAGAAAAGCCGTGATGCGACACCTCGCCACGGGCTCCATGATTCGGCGAGTTGGATCAGCATTTTCTCCGGCGGGCGAGGGTCGATGCCAAGTGCGTGACCGACCGCGCTTTGGAGCGCGACGTCCCGCGCCGGGAAGATATCGGGATGCCCGGCGGCGAACAGAAGATAGACCTCCGCTGTCCACGGGCCGATGCCTGACACGGCCGTCATCGCAGCGATCGCCTCCTGGGCATCAAGCGAGCAGAGATGATGGAGATCGAGCCCGTCGGACACGGCCCGCGCGATGGCGATCAGGCCGCGCTGCTTTGGCCGCGACAGGCCGGCCTCGCGGAACATGTCCTCGCCGGCGCCGAGGATCGCTTGCGGCGTCAGCGGATCGACGAGCTTGGTCAGCCGGCCGAAAATCGCATCGGCGCTGGCGCGCGACACTTGCTGCGAAACGATGATCGAGGCGAGGCTTCGAAACCCGGGCTCCGAAAGCCGCAGCGGCACCTCGCCAGCCATGCCGCGCACCTTTTCAAGGCGCGGGTCGATCGCGCAAAGCGCGTCGAGCCCTCGTGCTATGTCGTCCAGCGTAGCGATCCGTTGCATGCATTCTTGTTCCTTGATCATCGACACGGTAGCAATTGGCGAAGCGCCGCAAAACACGATTGCTGCCGGACAAGATGACACTCCTGACATTCCGCTTCGCCCCCAGCCCCAACGGTGACCTGCATCTCGGCCACGCCTATTCGGCGCTGCTCAACCAGAGGCTGGCCAAAGCGTTGAGCGGGCGGCTCTTGTTGCGCATCGAGGACATTGACACGACGCGCTGCACGCTGGAATTCGAGGCTGGCATTTTTCGCGATCTGGAATGGCTGGGGTTCGACTGGGAAAAGCCGGTGCGCAGGCAGGCACGGCATTTCGGCGAATATCAAGCCGTGCTCGAGCGGTTGATTCGCGAAGAGCTGGTCTATCCCGCCTTCATGAGCCGTGGCGAGATACGGGCCTTCATCGCCGACAGCGAAAAGCGCGGGCGCGACTGGCCGCACGATCCGGACGGCGTGCCGCTCTATCCCGCCGCCGACAAGGCATTGCCGGCCCGCGAACGCCGCCGGCGGATCGCCGAAGGTGCCCCCTTCGCCTGGCGGCTGGATGTCGAAGCGGCGTTGGCACGCGCAGGAAAAAGCCTGTCATGGACCGAATTTACCGACGAAACGCTCTCCGCGACGCGATCCGTCGAGGCCCGGCCACAGGACTGGGGCGATGTTATCGTCGCGCGCCGAGATATCCCGACCAGTTACCATCTCGCCGTCGTCACCGATGACGCACTGCAAGACATCAGCCACGTCGTGCGCGGCCAGGACCTTTATGCGGCGACCGGCGTGCAGAGGCTGCTGCAGGACATCCTCCGCCTCGGTGCGCCGAGCTACTACCACCATCGCCTGATCCCCGACCCCGACGGGCGAAAGCTGTCCAAGAGCCTTGGCGACAGCGGTTTGGCCGCCCTGAGGGAGGCCGGCGTGTCGCCTGACGAGATCAGGAAACGCGTTGGGCTTTGATCCCAGACTGTGCGAAATTCGGCCCCTCGGCCGCTCCTTCAAAACCCTGGCCCCATGGTTGCGGATCGATCCTAACGCCTCTATACCGCCCGGGTCGGAAAAGGCAGAGTTGGTTTGGTAAGCCCAACTCCTTTCGGAAACGAAAGCTCTGGTCTCTGCTTCGTGCAAAAGATCCCCACGACGAACATCGGGTGCGCTGGTCGCGCCTTCTGTTCGTCCGTGTGGTTCTCAAACCGACGAACCGCTCCGGTCGAACATCGACAAAGGAGTAATTCATGCACAATCACCCGATTTCCCATGATGTCGTAATTGCCGGAGCCGGCCCTGTCGGCTTGTTTCTCGCCTGTGAACTGCGTCTCGCGGGCGTCTCCGTGTTGGTGCTGGAGCAGACGCAGGACCCGCGCGCCCCCTTCAAGCGGCTTCCGTTCGGCATGCGCGGCCTATCGGCGCCCACCATCGAAGCCTTCTATCGTCGCGGGCTGTTGGACGGCATCACGCCACCGCAACGCGAGAAGGATGGCAGTGGCGGCGCTTCGGCTGCCGCGCATTGGATGCAGCAGACGCGCCGCCCCGGCGGTCATTTCGCCGGTATCCAGTTCTTCTACGACAACATCGACACCGCGAAGTGGCCATATCGTCTGCCAAGTCCGGCGGCCACCAGTATGGCGGTCGAGATGGAACACCTCGAAACCACCCTTGCCGCCCGCGCCGGCGCGATGGGCGTCGAGATCCGGCGCGGCCTTGGCGTCGAAGACTTCGAAGAGACCGACCAGGACGTG
>JBDSLV010000347.1:0-6772 GCA_039916205.1 Mesorhizobium sp.
GTCACGGTCCATAATCTCCTTAGGTCCTGGGGGGTGGGATCGGGGGTTCGCAGCGCTGCCCGCAGCGCCGCCGCGATGCGGCGCCTCGAAACGATTTCCGCCTCGAGTGTTTGCAGCCGCAGTTTCAGCACGTCACCAAGGGGGAGGTCTCGGGTCAGGATCTTCTTGATTTCCATAAGGCTGACCCCGGCTTCCCGCAGCACCAGGATGAGACCGAGCCGCGCCAGATCGGCCTCGGAATACATCCGGTAGCCGCTCACTGCCCGCGCCGTTGGCGGCAGGAGGCCCCTGTCGGAATAGAAACGAAGCCGCCTGACCGAGACGCCGCTCAGCCTGGAAAGTTCACCGATGGTGTGGATTTGATCGCTCATGATTGCGTTCTACCGGCTCCACCAAGTGGAGAGTCAACAACGCAATCATGGGTTTGGCGATGGCCGCGGAGAAACGCCGTATCGGATGCTTGCTAGCACCAGGATGCCCGCGGGCCGGGCCCGGAACAGGGCTCCACTGTGGGAGCCGGTCTCGGCGAAGAGGTCAAGACACCGGGATGGAGCCAGTCCGATTCCACCGGACTGGAACGGCTCTAGCGGTTAGAGCCGTTGGTGTTCAGCTGACGGTTGGCCGCGTAGTCGATGGCAAAGGTATCGGCAGCGAAGCTCACGCCTTCCTTGACGTTGAAGATCATCACCGTGGTGTCCTTGCCTTGCGCGTCGGTAATCGTCCACTGGCGCAGTTCATAGGACTTCGGATCGAACATCATGGTGATCCGCGAATTGCCGAACACCGATTTGTCGGCAAGCTGGATGGTGGTGAGATCGTTCTCCTCCTTGACGGCTTTGACGCGATCTCCGGAGAGATCGATCTTGTTGTCGAGCAAAAGCTTCAGCGGTGTCTTCGACAGCGGATAGAGATCGGAGGTGTTCAGCTTCTTGTTGAGAATGACCACCGACTTGCCGTCGGAGATGACCCTGAAGTTCGAGGAACCGTCATAGTTGAAGCGGATCTTGCCTGGCCGCTCCAGAAAGAACTTGCCTCCCGTCTGCTCGCCCTTCGGGCCGAACTGGACGAACTCGCCGGACATCGATTTGACCGAGGAGAAATGGTCGGCGATCTTCTGTGCCGCCGCCGGCACAGCCGCCTGCGCCGAAGCCAGCAATTGGAACCCTGGCATCACATTCAAGGCCGCCGCACCGGCAAAGGCCAGGCCAAAGCCAAGCAGCTGCCGCCGGGTCGGGGCAAAATCGCCGAGCGCGGAAAGATCGTTTTTCATGCCGGACACTCTCATCTGATTCCTGATTTGTCGCCATCCTTGAACCCCCACTGGGGCTGAAGTTTGGCGGGATGCACGAGCCTCAGTTGCAGCAACGCGTCGAAAGGTTCAAAGTTTCCATCCATGGAGACGAACGTCGTCTTCTGGCTCCGTTCAGAACTTGTCGTCTTCGGTTGGCACCAGAATCTCGCGCTTTCCAGCGTGGTTGGCCGGGCCGACGATGCCTTCCTTCTCCATCTTCTCGATGATCGAGGCGGCGCGGTTGTAGCCAATGCCAAGCCGGCGCTGGATATAGCTGGTCGAGGCCTTGCCATCGCGCAGCACCACGGAAACCGCCTGATCATAGGGATCGTCGGAATCCTCGAAATTGCTGTTGCCGCCGCCGTTGCCCGAACCGCCCTTGCCCGACGGTTCGTCGTCATCCTCGCCATCATCCTCGGTGATGGCGTCGAGATATTCGGGCACGCCCTGCAGCTTCAGATGCGCGACGATCTTCTCGACCTCCTCATCGGCGACGAACGGCCCGTGGACGCGCTGGATGCGTCCGCCACCGGCCATGTAGAGCATGTCGCCCATGCCGAGCAGCTGTTCGGCGCCCTGTTCGCCCAGGATGGTGCGGCTGTCGATCTTCGACGTCACCTGGAACGAGATACGGGTGGGGAAATTGGCCTTGATCGTGCCGGTGATGACGTCGACCGATGGGCGCTGCGTCGCCATGATGACATGGATGCCGGCGGCACGCGCCATCTGCGCCAGGCGCTGCACCGCGCCTTCGATATCCTTGCCGGCAACCATCATCAGGTCGGCCATTTCGTCGATGATGACGACGATATAGGGCATCGGCTCGAGATCGAGATTCTCGGTTTCGTAGATCGCTTCGCCGGTCTGGCGGTCAAAGCCGGTCTGCACCGTGCGCGAGATCTTTTCACCCTTCTTGTCGGCCTGGCTGACACGCGCGTTGAAGCCGTCGATGTTGCGCACGCCGACCTTGGACATCTTGCGGTAGCGGTCCTCCATCTCCCGCACGGTCCATTTCAGGGCCACCACCGCCTTCTTCGGATCGGTGACCACCGGCGTCAACAGATGCGGGATGCCGTCATAGACAGACAGTTCCAGCATCTTCGGGTCGATCATGATGAGGCGGCATTCCTCCGGCTTCAGCCGGTAGAGCAGCGACAGGATCATCGTGTTGATGGCGACCGACTTGCCGGAACCGGTGGTGCCGGCGACCAGCACGTGCGGCATCTTGGCGATATCGACGATGACCGCCTCGCCATTGATGGTCTTGCCCAGCGCCAGCGCCAGCTTGGCCTTGGTGGTCTCGAAATCGCGGCTGGCCAGGATTTCCCTGAGATAAACGGTCTCGCGCTTGGCGTTCGGCAGTTCGATGCCGATGGCATTGCGGCCGGGCACCACCGCGACACGGCAGGCAATCGCGCTCATCGAGCGGGCGATGTCATCGGAAAGGCCAATCACCCGCGACGATTTGATACCGGGCGCCGGCTCAAGCTCGTAAAGCGTGACCACCGGACCCGGACGAACGGCGATAATCTCGCCCTTGACGCCGAAATCCTCCAGCACGCCTTCGAGCAGACGGGCATTCTGTTCCAGCGCGTCCTTGGACAGGCTGGCGTCGCGCACCACGTTCTTGGGTTCGGACAGGAAATGCAGCGACGGCATTTCGAACTTTTCCGAGCCGATCAACGATGTCTGCGCTTCGCGCTGGACGCGAGCGCCCGGGGCCGGACGCGGCGCCGGTGCCTCGACACGGGTGGCGGCGTCGGAACGGAACTGCTGCACCTTGGCACTGGTCGCGGCGCGGCGCTGGCCGACAGGCTCGGGCTCCGAATCAAAATCCATGTCGTCATCGGCTTCAGCCTCGAAGACATCGGCATCGTCGGGGTCGATCGAGACGGTCCTGTCATTGACCATGGCAGCGAAGAATTCAGGCTCGACGCGGGCGCGGCCGTCGGCGCTCATGCGTGATTCGGCGAACTCGGCCGATTCGACCCGTTCAGCGGCACGGCGCCAGGCACTGGCGCGCGGTTCCATCCGCGGCTCGAAATCATCCTCTTCGCGGCGGCGCGCGGCACGGCGGCGGAGATAGGCGCGCAAGGACAGCCACCAATGGGTGATGGCGCCAAGCGCCAGGATGCCCTCGTCGCCCTCGTCTTCCTCATTGTCGAACAGGAGATCATCCTGATCGCGCGGATCGACGACGGATTCCTCCTGGATGGCAAAGCCGTTCTTGCGGCCGAGCAGGGCCGAGCCATAGGCGAAAAGCCACAATGTCGGTGCCGCCAGCAAGAGGGCGATCACGCTGGCGATCAGCCCGGTCGGATAACCGCCAAGGGCGAGGCCGGGAATCTTGAGCACCATGTCGCCGAACACGCCGCCAAGACCGGTCGGCAAGGGCCAGGTCTTGGGGGGCGCGACGCAACCGGCCATCGCCGCTGCAAGCAGCGCGTAGCCGAACCAGAACAGCCCGCGCTTCGGCAGCCTGTCGACACCGCGCGCGCTGAACAGCAGGAAGCCCCAGATCACGGCTGGCACCAGCGCCGCGACGGCGGCGAGGCCGAAGAACTGCATGGCAAGATCGGAAAAGACCGCGCCCGCATAGCCCATGGCGTTGGTGACGGTGTTGGCGGTGGCATGCGAGAAACTTGGATCGGCGACGTTCCATGTCGCCAGGCTGGCGACACCGAAGGCGACCACCGCGAACAGGCCCGCCCCGACCAGCCGGCCGGCCTGACGCCGCGCGAACGCCTGGATGCCGTGCCCCGTATCGGCTAGCGCAAGCGGTGCTGAAGCCCCTGAACGCATACCTCGTTCCCCGTCTGTCATGGACTGACCCGGGCGCATGACGCACTCCGGCAGATTCGAATGCCAGACTATCGGGGGGAAGGTTAAGGGCGCATTAACCATGGCGCATACGCCGGCGCTTCACACAAATAACTGTCGGCTCGGCGAAGCGGCGCTGCTCTCGGCGGCCCTCAACGACGATGGCGGGCACCGCGCCCGCCATCGTTCATTCAACAAAAAACGATCAGGCGTTGGCCTGATCGCGGCGCTTAGTTGGCGCCGCCGAGTGCTTGCACGTTGGCGCAGAATTCAGCATGCGGCTTGCTCATCGCCGCATCCTGGCATTCTTTCTTCATCGCTTCCTGCTTCTCCATCGGCATCGCCATGAAAGCCGTCTTGAATTCAGCCATCGGCTTCATGGTTTTCATGCCGGAATCGGTGAAGAACGGCGCCATATTGTCCGGCTCGTCCAGAGCGCCGGCAAGTGCCACGCCGCTGACCATGGAAAGAGCGAGTGCTCCGAGGCAGATATTCTTGAAGTTCATGAGAAAATTCCTTCCCTGTTGTTTGTACGAGCGCCAACATGACGATCGTCCTCACAGTTCGGGGCGAAAGCGGTCGATGTTTCCTCTAAAATCCACATCACGCGAACGTGATTGCTCGTATCGGGGCGTAGCCAGAACGATTCTACCAAAAAAAAATGAGGCCCGGACATGATCCGGGCCTCAAAGCGTGAACTCCTTTCGGGAGCATCACGACGGGATTCAGAAGCAATTCCAGGAAAAGTGTTTCGCGGTTTTCCGTTCGGAATTGCGTGGAGATAGGGACCGGCGGGAGGAGGGTTCCGCCGATCCCCTATTTGCATGCCGTCAAAAGCGCATAGCGGTTTTGGAACGACGACATGCACAACACTGAGACTGGATGCGCATCGCCCTGGGCGGCGCGCTTCCGTCGAAGCTGGCCTTACGGCACCACTTCGCCATGCTGGCTGATGTCGAGACCTTCGACTTCGTCCTGCTTCGTCGGACGCAGCCCGACCAACGCCTTGACGATATAGAGGATCACGAACGTGGCGACCGCCGTCCACGCGATGGTGACGGCAACGCCGTAGATCTGCTTGCCGAGCGAAGCACCCGACGACAGGCTGTTGATCGCCGGATCGGCAAGCACGCCGGTCAGCAAGGCGCCGACCACGCCGCCAACGCCATGCACGCCGAAGGCATCGAGCGAGTCGTCATAGCCGAACATGTGCTTGACCTTGACGGCCGAGATGTAACACACGACGCCAGCCACGATGCCGACGATGAAGGCGCCCGTCGGATTGACGAAGCCGGAAGCCGGTGTGACCGCGACCAGGCCGGCAACGGCGCCGGAGATGATGCCGAGCACGCTCGGCTTCTTGGCGATGATCCATTCAGCGAACATCCAGGCCAGCGCCGCTGCGGCGGTGGCAACCTGCGTGTTGAGCATGGCCGCACCGGCGAGACCGTCGGCAGCAAGTTCCGAACCGGCGTTGAAGCCGAACCAGCCGACCCACAGCAGCGAAGCACCGATGACCGAATAGACCAGGTTGTGCGGCGCCATGTTGGTGGTGCCGTAGCCTTCACGCTTGCCGAGGACCAGCGCGCAGACCAGGCCGGCAACACCGGCGTTGATGTGAACGACCGTGCCACCGGCGAAGTCGAGAACGCCTGCCGTACCGAGGAAGCCGCCACCCCAGACCCAATGCGCGATCGGGACGTAGACGACCAGCAGCCACAGCGCCATGAAGATCAGCAGCGCCGAGAACTTCATGCGTTCGGCGAAGGCGCCGGCAATCAGCGCCGGCGTGATGATGGCGAAGGTCATCTGGAACATCGAGAAGACGAATTCCGGAATGTTCGCCACCCCCGGCAGCCACAAGCTGGCGGTGGTGATGCCATGGTGGAAGAATTTCGAGGTGTCGCCGATATAGGCGTTCATCGACGCCGATGCATTGGTGGTGAAGGCCAGCGAGTAGCCGAACATGAACCACAGCACCGTCACCAGACAGGTGATGGCAAAGCTCTGCATGATGGTGGCGAGCACATTCTTCTTGCGCACCATGCCGCCGTAGAACAGCGCCAGGCCCGGGATGGTCATCATCAGCACCAGCGCTGTCGAGGTCAGCATCCAGGCGGTGTTGCCGGTGTCGAGCATCGGGGTGGGAGCAGCGGCCGGTACCGCCGCAGCCGCGGCAGGCGCCGCTTCCTGGGCGAAGGCGGCGGCCGTGCCCAACGCTGCGAGAGCGAGCGAGCCCAAGAGGGCGGCGCGTCCCGTCGTCTTCAAGGTGGAAGGAATATTCATTGAACTCTCCATTGGAATACGTGTTCGCCGCTCAAAGCGCGTCGGTGTCTGTTTCGCCGGTGCGGATGCGCACCGCCTGGTCGATGCCGAAAACGAAGATCTTGCCGTCACCGATCTGGCCGGTCTTGGCGGCGGCGGTAATGGCCTCGACGGCCTTGTCGACCATGTCGACGCTGACCGCGACTTCGATCTTGATCTTTGGCAGGAAGCTGACCGCGTATTCCGCCCCGCGATAGATTTCCGTATGTCCCTTCTGACGCCCGTAGCCTTTGACTTCGGTGACGGTCAGGCCCTGGATGCCGACGGCGGTAAGCGCTTCGCGTACCTCGTCGAGCTTGAACGGCTTGATGATTGCCATCACGATTTTCATAAGGT
>JBDSLV010000348.1:0-4478 GCA_039916205.1 Mesorhizobium sp.
CGCCGGTTCAGATCACCGTACATGTGATGTCGACCACCTGGAAGTCGCAGCCTATCACCCGGCCCAGAACCGGATCGCGAAGGGCGATGGAAAAGTCCAGCATGTCGGGCTCGACGGGTGCCAGCATGGGCACCGTTCCGGAAAACAGCATGCCGTGATCGCGGTCGAATGCTTGCTGCCTCCGCGCCCGCTCGACCAGGCTGGCCGGCGTCAGGATGCTGTCGACGGTACCCGCTTGAAGCAGCCGGTCGCCACTGCGCAATTCCAGCAGCAGTTGGTCCCAGTGACCGTGCACGTCGCTGAGCGCCCAGGCTGTCGAGGCAACAACCTTCTGGCACAGGCTTTTCGACTTCTGCGCCGAATAATGCCGCTCGGTGGCGAGGTCGAACTGATCGTTGCCGACGGTCACGTAATCCGTGCCCTCGCATGCGAACAGCACGAACTCGACCTCGGGCCGCGTGTCGGGCCCGATCGCTTCCACCCTGTCGCCTTGCGTCAAAAGGCACGTCATGGCCGGATGAAAGACCGGCACTTTTTGCGGCACAGCGACGCCCAGCGCGCGCATCTCGGCCAGATGCTTGTCGACATCGATTTCGCTGCGGCCAGAATATCCAGCCAGCAGCAGTTGCCGGACGGCAGGAAATATCTCCCCGCCATCCGGCGTTGCAAAACGCAACCTTGTCACACGCGGCCTCTTTGCTTGCTTGCGATGATGGGCACGCGCCCTCTGGAGAGCGGCCCGGCGTCGATTGAATCACCGGACCGCTCTAACCCTCTGTTTTTATACGATTCCAGGTGGAAGCTCTTGGCGCGCTTTTCCTGGATTTGTCCTAGCGGCGCGGCAGCACCCGGCCGACCGGCTTTTCATATTGCGGGATCAGTTCAACCATCGGCTTGTGGCGGCCGGCGTCGATCTCGGCGCGGACATAGGCGGCGATCTCCTCCATCGGCGCGAACCAGACGTCGCCTTGCGCGACCACCTTTTCCAGGAACTCACGGAACACATGCCAGCGCGACAGCCGCCCGGTGACGAAGGGGTGGAGCACCGGAACCCACAGCGCGCCATAGGCATAGGCGGCTTCGAATTCCCTGAGGTAGAGGTCGAAGCCGATGCGGGCGCTGCGCACCGGCATCATGTAGTGCAGGTCGAAGGACTGGACATATTGCGGCCAGTCATCCAGCCCCCAATGGCTCGGCAGTTCAATGACTTCGCCGCCGGTCTTGCGGCTCTTGATGACATAGGGAATGTCGGCGCCCATCAGCGACGCATCGTATTTGAAGCCGCGGTCGAGCAGCAGGTCCAGCGACTTGTTGGAGAAGTTGTAGAGCGGCGCGCGCCAGCCGCGCGGCGCCTTGCCGCTGACGCGCTTGATGATCTCGATGCCGACGTCAAGCCAGTGCGCCTCATCGGCCTCGGTCTGTTCGAGCGGGTTTTCGTGAATGTAGCTGTGATGGGCGATTTCGTGCCCACCCCTAAGGATTGCCTCGACGGCATCGGGGTATTGCTCGATGCACCAGGCCGGGACGAAGAAGGTCTGCTTGATGCCAAGTTCACGATAGGTGTCGACGATGCGCGGCACCGCGATTTGTGGGCCGTAGCGCAGCATCGATATGGCGGAGACGCGACGATCGCCGTCATTGGGATAATCGACATGGATCAGGCTGTCGGCGTCCATGTCGAAGGTCAGGCAGGCGGCGCATTTCGCGCCATTGGGCCACTTGATGCCGTTGGTGATCATTGTCCCGTTCCATTTCTGTTTGATGTGCCGAGCGCGTTGACGCTGGTGAGGGCCAGCCTTGTTCCCGGTTCGAGGGCGACTTCCTCGTAGTCCTGGTCGAAGCCGGAGCCGGGGCCGGCGCGGTCGACGACCAGAAACGTGCCGGCGTCGACCGTGATCAGGGGATAGTGCCAGGTGCCGCGATGGTAATTGACGCCTTGCCGGCCATTGCTGACGAAGGCGCGCAGGTCGGCCGCCGCAGGGCTCCGCCCGGGTTGGGCGACGACGGCGATCATGCGCTCGCCGCCAAGCGGCACGAAAGCCTGGCTTGAAATCGGATGGCGCTCCATCAGCGTCAGGAATTCCGGCACGGTCGGCCTGTCGGTGCGGAACATGCTGAGAAGCGTCCTGCCGCCATCGGCGGTGCAGTCGGCCAGCCCAAGTTCGTGGATGCGTGTCGCGGTGCCGCCATTGGTGGGGAAGGCGAGCGGGCCGGTGTCGTCGATGACATCGCCGAACGGCGCGAAGGCCTCGCGCGTCAGCGCCTCGATCGATATGACCAGGCCTTGGTCGGTGCTTTGATCCGGGTTTGCGCCCATGGCTCAGTACTCATTCGTCTTCAGCCACTCGACGTAGCGTGCCAGGCCATCCTCGAGCGTGTATTGCGGGGCATAGCCGAGTTCGCGGATCGCGGCGGACTGATCCCACGGACCTTGCCTGTCGAGATGGCAATAGCCGGGGCCGATCGAGATCGAGGCCCGCGGCAAGAATTTTCGCAAAAGATCCGCCGACTGCGCCAATGTCCAGGCGTGGTCGCCGAAGATGTTGAACACCGAGCCTTTCATCGTCTCCGAGGTGGCGGCAAGGATCGCGGCATGCGCCACATCCTCGGTGTGGATGAAATGGAACAGGTGATCGGAGCCGCTCTCCATGACGAACGGCTCGCCACGCAGCACCGTCTTGACGATGTCGCGCAGGATCTGCGGCATGCGGTTGCCCGGACCGTAGACCTCGCTGAAACGCAGCGACACTGTCTGCAAGCCATAGAGTTCGTTGTAGACGCGGCCGAAATGCTCGATCGCCACCTTGGTGACGCCATAGGGCGTGGTCGGCGTCGTTGTGGAGCTCTCGTCGATCGGGCCGGCATGGTTGCCGTAGACGGTCTCGGAGGAGAAGTTGACCAGCCGCTTGATGCCGGCAAGCCGCATCGCTTCCATGATGTTGACCGTGCCGTCGATGTTGGCGACGACGGTGGTCAGAGGCAGGTCGATGGACAGGTCCGGATGCGACATCGCCGCCGTGTGGATGATGCGGTCGACGCCATATTTCTCGATCGTGCGCACCAGGCGCGGCACGTCATAGAGTTCGCCTTGCACGGCGGTGACGAAGTCGGTCGCCAGCTCGGAATAATCGCGGTTGTAGCTGACGACGTTGATGTCTTGGGCGGCAAGTTGCCGGACGATGGTGCGGCCGGTGTAGCCGAGGCCGCCGGTGACGAGGATCGATGCCATTCTGGTGCAGTCCTTTGCGATGGATAGGGATCAGCCAGCGCGCCTTGTTCTCTCGGCCTTGAGCGCCTGCGAGATCCTGGTTGTGTGGCTGACGACGAGTGCGCCGAGCCGCTCGGGCGTCGGGCTGAGGATACGGGTGGTCGGACCGGGCACGCTGATGGCCGCGACCGCGACGCCGTTGCGGCCAAGGATCGGTGCGGCGATGCAGCTGACGCCATCCTCGACTTCTTCGCGTTCGATGGCGTAACCGCGTTCGCGCGTGCTGATGAGATCAGCGCGAAACGCCTCGGCATCCATGATGGTGCGCCGGGTGTACTGGCGCGCGCGCCGGTCGCCGAAGATCAGGCTCAGCGCCTCATCCGGATTCTGGTAGGCGAGTATGGCCTTGGCCGAAGCCGAGGTGTTGGCCGGAAATGTGCTGCCGACGCGGATCGACATGCGCAGCACGCGCGTGCCTTCGGCCTGGTCGATATAGACGGAGCTGCGTCCATCCAGCGCGACGAGATTGGCGGTCTCGCCGCTCTCCTGGGCGATGGCTTCGAGGTAAGGGTGGACCAGCACCCGCAGATGCGCCGTCCGCAATTGCACCGAGGCCGCTACGCCGATGATGCGGTGGCCGAGCACATAGGTGTTGCGGTCCTTGCCGCGGGTGACGTAGTCGGCCTCGACGAAGGTCGCCAGCAGCCGATGCGCCGTGCTTGGCGACAGGCCGGTGCGCTCGGCGATGTCGGCCAGGGTCGCGCCGCTGGTGTCGAATGCGGCCAGGACCTCGAGGATCGATAGGCCGCGCAGGAGGGATTGGACTTCGCTCATGTGTCTCGTCTCCGTGCCGTCAGATGGCGGTGCCGCCGTTGGGGCTGATGATCTGCCCGACCATGTAGCTGCCGCCGGGCCCCGCCAGGAAATGTACCGCGGCGGCGATTTCGTCCGGCTGGCCGAAACGGCGCAGCGGGATCTGCTCGCGCGTCTCGTCGTTGAACTCGATGGTGTCGTATTTCAGCATGTCGGTCTCGATCGGGCCAGGCGCGACGGAGTTGACCAGCACGCCATGCGGCGCGACCTCCTTGGCTACCGCCTTGGTCAGCGCGATGACGCCGCCCTTGGAGGCGCAATAGGCGGCGTAGGTCGCAAAGCCGATCAGGCCGAGTTCGGACGAGATGTTGATGATCCTGCCGGACCGCCGCGCGATCATGCCTGGCAGCACGGCATGCAGGCAGTTCCATGTTCCGGTCAGGTTGATGGCGATGAC
>JBDSLV010000349.1:0-13444 GCA_039916205.1 Mesorhizobium sp.
CACGACTCTCGATGGATTCATCACTCACTCGGGCCACCGAGCTTTCCACATCAAGGATGTGCCTGGACTTCCGCAGGGTAGGCACTCAGCGGACGTCGACTGGATCAAACATCTACAGAATTCAGTCGATACGTGGATATTTATATCAGGCGATGGTCGAGTACTAAGGAATCCGGCTGAACGCGCTGCATTGCGGTCGGCAGGCCTCCATGGCTTCATTCTTGCTCCTGCCTACCAGAAGACGGCTATGAACCAAGTTGCAGCGACGTTGGTCTGGAAATGGCCAGAAATCGAAGGCGTCACAAAATTGGTAGCTGCTCCTTCAATGCACGAGATTCCAATTAATCGAAACAGTAAGCTCCGCTCGCTTCCACTGTAGGCCAGTTCCCAGTCAGACATCAGGCCCAATGGTTTTTCAGCGGTCGACACAAAGCGTCGGTGATAACGGCCTGGCACCTCTCCAGTTAGCAGGGTGCGCCTACGAAAACGATCGATGGCGCCAATTCATAGCCGCCGACACAGCCGGTCCCGCTATGGACAGCCGGGCGCCGCCGCCAACCTGTCAGCCAGCCGTCAAACCTTCCCGGCAGCCCGCACCGAGGCCTGGTGCACCAGCGACGTCCAGCTGTTGGTCGAAGCGAGATGGCAGTAGAGCAGGCCGAGCGCGCCTGACTTGCGCAGGTCGATAAAGGCGTCGTCGCTCAACGCGTTGAAGGCTGGCTCGTCGATCACCTGGAAGTCGGTGAGGTTGAGCACTTCGCCGCCTTCCAGCGTCACCTTGCTCTGGCGCGGCGCGAACAGGCCATGCGCATCGATCCTCTCGATCATCGCGCGGGTGGCGTTGAAGTCGACCTGGAACTGGTTGCAGAAGGCGAGCGCCTGCCTGGTCGCTTCGGTCGGCTCGGTGCCGATGAAGAACGGCGCGATCTTGTCGTCGCGGAACGGCGCCATCAGCGGGTCGATGACGCGGTCGCTGGCCCGATCGACACACAATGTCAGCCGGCCAGGCTGCTTGGGATCATCGGCAAGGATGAAGGGATAGCGGCGCACATAGGCCGGAATGTAATGCGGCCCGGTCCATTTGCCGTCGGCATCGACGAATAGGTTCTCGTCCTGGCGCAGGCCGGTGATGATCACCGGCGCCTTGGCGGCGCCGATGAAGACGATCGGATAGGAGCGCATCGCCGCCGGCATTTCCGAGGCGACGACCGGAATGGCATGCGCCTGCCGGGCAAAGGAAAAGTCGCTGCGCGCCGTGAGACCCAGCGAACCGTGCCGCGCCGGATTGAGCGCCTCCGGCCTGGAGTAGAACAGCGGCAGGGCATCGGCGTTTGCCGCCGGTTCAGCCTGTGCCTTGGTTTCACTGTCGGCCATCGTCCGTCCTTTCTACCGCGAACCGTTCAGGCCGGTTCGTCCCACGCAAAGACCCCGAGAATCGGAATCTGTTCTGTCGCCCTGACCTTCGTTTGCAAAGAATCCGACGCCATCAGCAAAGTACTACCGCGTTGTTTGCCCGCATAAAAGCACGGACATGGTTGTAATCGAGGTTTACGCAAGACAAACCTGATCGCAACACCCGGCGCTGCCGAAAACTATGGACAGCCCGTGCCGAAGCGGCGACATTGCCGCCGATCGCAGGAGACGGACGGCATGATATCGGCATCGGATTTCGAACAGGGCACCGCCTTCACCGTCATGGTTGGCGACAGGCCGGTCGCGCTCGAACTGACCGATATCAGACCGATCGCTGACAGCCCGCGGCCAGGCGGCGGCTTCTCGCTGCTGTTCAAGGGACCGCGCGAGACGGCGCTGCCGCAGGCCACCTACAGTTTTTCCGGCAAGGGCGGCCCCTATGAAATCTTTGTCGTCCCAGTGGCCGCCGACGCGACAGCGCGGCTTTACGAGGCGGTGTTCAACTGAGGCTTTCGCCCACTGCCAGCCGGTGGCGCGCAGGCCATCAGGTCGTAGACGCCCTTGTCCTCGATAACCGTGAAGCCGAGCCTGGCGTAGAGTTGCCTGGCCTGGTTGTTCTTCTCGACATGGATCGATGCTGATTTGCCGGCTAACCATGCCTCGTCGATCAGGTCGCGCAGCAGCGCTTCACCATGGCCCTTGCGCCGGTGCGCCGGCAGCAGGGCGATATCGATGATGCGGTGCTGGCTCGGCCAGCGCTCGACATAGAGCCGGCCGATATCGGCTGCGCCATGCATCACCACCAGCCAGTCGGCTTGCGGATAATGCTTGTGGTAATGCGCGTGCTGCGCCTGGAACTGCATGTCGAGGAAGGCCGCTTTCTGCGCCTCGCTCCAGTCCGTCACGGCGAGCTCTTCGACACGCGTCGAGGCATAGAGCCGCGACAGGAACGGCTTGTCCGCCTCGGTGGTGGGCCGAAACGACAGCCCGGCCACGCTCGCACGAGGCCAGGCTGGAAGCGCCGCGCTGCTGTCCGTCACGTCGGCCCGAAAACCGTCAGACCGGCGGCGTCAGGTCGCGCACGACCACGATCTGCTTGAGGTTGTTCTCGGTCAGCGTCGTCCAGGCATATTCCCATTCGGTGCTGTCGATGCCCATCTGCGAGAGCGTCCAAAGCCCGCTTGTGCCGTCCTGTGTGGCCATCATGCTGAACAGCGCGACGCGGCCATCGGCATTGTAGTTGAGCGACAGGCGCGTCGAGGCTTGCGACATGTTGAAGTCGCGCCAACCGGACCAATCCTGCGTGACGGCGTCGCGCTGCGCGTTGAAAGAGTGGACGTGCTGCTGGTCGGACGCGGCCAGCACGATGTCACCGTCCCCCTGGATTCCCGCGGCAAGCGTGTATTTGGCAACCCTGGAGTAGCCGGGCGTTGCCCAGTTGGTCCATGTATCCGATCCGGCGGGCTGCTGGCGCGTGTGCAGCACCTGCCCGTTCTGGGTAAGCGCGAACAGGTTGGTGCCGCCAAGCGGGCCGATCACCGGCGCCATGTCGGTGAAGCCGCCGGTATAGCCGGTGTCGATCTGCACCCATCCTGTCCAGTCGGCCGCCTTCAGGGCGCCCAGCTTGGACTGCTGGCAGCGGTAGAGATGCAGCCCTGAATTGATACCGAACAGGGCGATGCGGCCGTCGGCCTGGCGGATGGCCGAGATCGCGACGAGCCCGCCGGGTATCTGGATCCAGTCGCTCCACGGCCTAGCCGGCGGCGCGAGCACGTCGACAGTGACGACGATGGGCGTCGTCGTGCCGGGCGGCGTGATGGTTTTCTGCACCTGCACGATCTGGTCCGGATTCTGGTAGATCCACCAGATGCGGCCCTGATTGTCGGTGAGGAAGAGTTCGATGCGGCCATCGCCATCATTGGCCATCGACAGCTTCTGGTAGCTGGTGGCGCCGGGCGGCGCGCCGATACTGACCGGCGCATTCCATTTGTCGATCGGGCCGACCTGGTTGGCATCCTCGGTGATGAAGGACAGGTTGGGGCTTCCGCCCAACTGGCCAATCACCGCGACGCGGCCGTCCTTGGTCAGGCCGGCGGTCATGATCACCCAGGCGCCGGGCGCGATGATCGACCATGCGGCCGGCCACGCCCCGTTCGGCGCGACCTGCGCCTTCTGGATCAGCCGTCCCGCCGCGGAATCAATGCCGACGACCATCAGCCGCGACAGTTCGAAGAAGGATGCGCCGGCCGGCATGTGCTGGACGGAGGGCGCCACGGCGGCCTCGGCCTTTTCGCTACCCGCCGCTTTCGACTTTGGAGCTGATGTCTTGGCCATTGATTGGTCCCGCCCTGTTGGCTCGGTGTCAGGTTCTCGGTGGGTAGACGCCTTGCAGCGCGATGCAGAAATAGCAGGTGAGATAGGGCTGCAGATTGTTGTGCGGCTGGTCCCCGCCGGCGGGTGCTACCGCCTGATCAGAAAGAGGTGTCAGGTTCACCGTTGCCGAATAGGCCTGCCCTGGGCTTGCACGCGCCAAAGACCTGGCCGGTGTCGGCGCGGCCAGATTCGCGGGATTAACGTTGGCCGTCATCCCATGCGAGTGCATCGGGATTTCCGATTCCAGCAGGGATACCGTCTCCGAACCGCCGGTCTCACCAAGATCGTGCAGCGACAGGCCCGGCCCCTGACCCGGATGCATGGGCGCCCTGCCTTGCAAGTCCGGCAGCGCGAAATTGGATTTGCCGTCGCCGCCATAGGTCGTACCGAGCAGCGAGAACAGCGCCGTGTTCTGCGACAGCGGCAGCAACTGCCCATCGCACCACGCCCAGCCTTTCGGCGCGAAATTGAACGGGAAGATGCGGATTTCGGCGACGAATGGGTCGGCCATGGCGGTCCCTCTTTAAGACGGCGGCGGGAAGATGCCGAACAGCGAGATGATGAAGTCGACGCAGAGATAGGGTTGGAAATTGGTATGCGGCTGGCTGCCGCCGGTCGTCGAACAGGACTGCAGCGACATCGGACTGGCCGGCGGCACCTCGCGGTAGATTTGCGTCGCGCCGACCTGGCCAACCGTATTGCCGGTGGGCGTGCTCGATGCCGCCGAATTCAGGGAGGCAAGGAACGGGTGCGTGTGCGCGGGTATCTGGGTGACCGTCAATGTGATCTCTTCCGCACCGCCGGTCTCGGCCAGGATGAAACCGTTGCCCTGATGGAGCGGCAACCGGCCGCGCAGGTCAGGCAGCGCAAAAGTACTCTGACCATCCCCGCCATAGGTGGTGCCTATCAGGTTGAACAGCGTCTCGTTTTCGGAAATCGGCAAAAGCTGCCCTTCACAGAACATCCATCCGGCCGGCGCGAAATTGCCGGCAAACATTCTGACTTCACCGACATAAGGCTGTGCCACGATGCGTCTCCGTCAATTCTGCGAAGGGAAAATGCCTTGCAACGCAATGCAGAAGCTCAACGTCAGGAATGGCTGCATGTTGAGGTGCGCCTGGCTGCCGCCGACATTGGCCAGCGCGCCTGGGTTCAGGCTCGTCAGGTTGGAAGCCGGCGTATAGACGTTGGCGACAGTTGCCAGCAGATTGTTGGTTGCCGCTGTGTCGTCCGCGTTCGCGGTGGTGGCCTGCGCTGTATGGGTGTGTGTAGGCAATTCCGATATCGACAGGGTGTGCGCCTGCTCGCCGCCGCGCTCACCAAGTGTATGGCCGCCGCCGGCATGCATCGGTATGCGCCCACGATAGTCAGGCAATCCGAAATTTACCCGGCCGTCACCACCAAAGGTTGTGCCCAGCAGCGAGAACAGCCCCTGGTTCTGGTTGATCGGCAGGAGCTGCCCATTGCACAAAGCCCAGCCTCTCGGCGCATAGCCAAAAGACATGATCCTGATTTCGGAAAGAAATGGTTCCGACATCGCCGCCCCCTCGTTGCTAGAACATACTAGCGCACTACTTATATCTTACGCAACGTCAAGAAAAATACAAATAAGAAAATATTTTTAACTTTGCTTTTATTAAAAATGCTTCCACCGCAAGATAGCCGACAAAGATTGAGGCAAGCCAGACCTTACGGCGCAACCGGAGGCGGCAATGTTGGCAGCGAGCCTACCAGCGTGATTGTTCCGTTGCCGCCACTTGTGTCGACAGTCGGTAACCCGACATTGTCGTCTTGGACCACGCCGGTCGCTGTACCGCTGCCCGAGCCATTGGTGGACAGGTTGAAATGCGTACTGGCGTTGAAATTGCTGAGGCCGACATCGACAACCCCGCCAACTCGGCTGACGAACGTATTCTGTTTGGCGGCTTCTCCGGCTTGGCTCGAACCAAGCACGAGGTTCATCGTGCTGGTGTCGGTGCCGGTTGCGCCGTTGTCGACGAATATACCCCAGCCGTTCTGCGAGTTCGGGCTCGACTCAGTGTTGCCGAAGATCGAGGCATTCATGGTCGAACTACCGTCATTGTTCTGCAGATGGATGCCGGCATTTCCATAGCCGGTAATCGTATTGTTCTGGATCAGGGTCGTGAGCGTGCCGGCACCAGCCGCGCGCACGAAGATGCCATCGGAATTCGAGCCCACCTTCGCCGGACCAATGGCATTGCTGGCGATCGTGCCGGACATTGTGCCGCTGTCCTTCCCCTTGGCGACAAATATGCCAACCGTGTCGAATGCGTTGCCGCCGCCGTCCGTCAGCGTATTGTGCGAAATATCGAAGGTCGTCGTCGCGGCCGTGGCCAGAGTGCCCGAACCGCTGCGGATATCGACCGCCGTGCCGCCGCCGGGAACGATGGCCTGGCCGTTGTGGAACGTATTGCCGCGCACCACGGCGTCCATGGTGGCATTGTTGTTGGCAAGGAAGGCGATGAAGTCGGCGCGCGTGCCAGCGAAAGTGCTGTTGGTCAGCGTGTAGTTGGCGGTCGCGGAGTTGTAGACCTGTCCGCGAACGTTGTCGTTGCCCGTCGATCCCACCAGCCCAAACGCGTTGTTGTTCATCGTCAACCGCGTCAGCGTGCCGCTGGTGTTGTAGAGATCGATATTCTCGTCGAAGCCGCCCGAGATGCTCGAACCTGTGATCGACGCGGTGCCGAGCAGATTGTCGAAGCGGATCGAACTCTCCTCCCGATTGCCGGCATTGGTGTCGCCGTTGGCGCCATTGATCGTGCTGTTGGCGAGGGTGAAGCCAGTGACGTTGTTGCCGTAGATGGCGAAGTTGCTGAAGTCGTTGAGCTGCATGTTGGTGAACGATGCACCGCTCGTGCTTCTCAGGAAGATGCCGGTGCCGTCGGTGCCGGATGTGGTCTGGCCACCCGGATCCGTGCCGGTCAGGATATCCCCACCCGTCTTGCCGGAGATGGTGCCGCCACTGGCGGCTGCCCCCGTTCCTGTCACGGTCAAACCGCCCGATGAGCCCGTGTTGTCAAGAACAATGCCGGCGTTGTCGGTCGATCCGGTGGACGAGATGCTCCGGAACGTCAGACCACTGGCCCCAATCGTGGTGTTGACGACATTGAGCGCGGTGCCGCCGTTGGTATTGCTGGTGGTCGACGCGATGATGTTGCCGGTGCCCTGTACGGTCACGATGCCGCCGCCGGTGGCGTCAAAGCCGTTGCCGCCACTCGTGGTTGTGATCACCAGCCCGCCGCCAGTGAAGTTGATCGCGGTGCCGGTGTTGTTGGTGAGGTTGACGGCGGTGTTGCCGCCTGTCGTCAACGTCTTCACGGAGCCGCCGAAATTGATCGTGCCGCCGGCGTTGCTGTTGGCGACGATGCCGAGGCCGCCGTCGTTTCGGGTGATTGTGCTGGCCGAGTCGAAATTGACGGAGCCGCCGATGCCCAAGCCCTGGATGCTGGCGACATTGCCGCCCGGGTTGGTGATGTCGACATTGTTCAAAATGATGATGGCGGTGACGTCGTTGTTGGCCGGCGTGCCCTGGTCGCCGTCGACGATGAAGGCATGGTTGGCCGCACCTGAACCGGTCTGGATGGCGACATTGTTGAAGGTAAAGATGCCGCTAGCGTTGTTGGTCGCGTCGCCGAGAATCTCGATGCCGCGCGTGCCCGCGAGCTTGGCGTTGTTGACCGTGACATTGCCGGCGGCGCCATCGATCAGGATGCCGGTTCCGCTGGTGGCATTGAGGCCATTGGCGGTCGCGGTGGTGAAGTTGACCGAGCCACCCGTGGTGTTCGCGACGGCGATCAGCCGTTGCGCATTGGCCTGCGAGATCAGGCCGCTGAAGGTGACCGTGGCGCTGCCGCCGCTGACATCGAACGCCGTGCCCGTCGCGCTGTTCAGCGCGCCGCCGCCGAGGTTCACAGTGCCGGTAACGCCGGTCAGCTTCACGTTGTTGGTGCCGCCGGAAGAGCTTGTCGAGGTAAGAGCGATGCCGGCGGCAACGCCGTTCAGGTTGATCGCTTGCCCGCCTACGGCGCTGATCGAGCCGGTGGTGACATTGACCGTGCCGCCATTGGTCGCGGTGAAGGCTGTGTTGGCGCTGTTCGTGGCGATCGCCAGATTGGCGAAGCTGATGGTAGAGGCTGTGCCGCCGTTGTTGATCGACACCGCCGTGCCGGCCATCGGTGTGCCGGTGCCCAGGTTGACGGTACCGAAGCTCACCGTGTTAACGGCCGTCGCGCCGGAAATGATGATGCCGCTGGCGCCGCCGTTCGCCGTGACGGTACCGGCGAAGCCGAAGCTGCCGCCGGTGCGGCCGGTGATGCTGACCGCCGTGCCCGTGCTTGTTACAGAGCTGGCGCTGTCGAAGGTGATCGTGGCATTGCCGCCGGTAACCGTGACGCCGCCGCCGGTGCCACCCGAGACATCGACATTGGTTCCGGTGATCGTTCCGGCCGGGCCGGATCCGCCGCCAAAGACGATGCCGGTGCCGCTTGCCGCCGTGGTGATGCTGACATTGGTCAGCGCGGTCAACAGGCCGCTGGCGTTGCGGATGTCGAAGGCGATGCCGGTAGCACCCGTGCTGGTGACATTGCCGATCGAGGTGTTGAAGGCATTGACGATGACATCCGACGCATTGCCGGAGAAGATCGTGTGATCGATCGTCGTGCTGTTCGACGGCAGGATCTCGACGCCGGCGACCGTGAAATTCCGGATCGTCATATGGTCGATGAGAGTGCCGGTCGCGCCCGAACCATTGTCCTTGATGCCATGCGCGGCATTGAGATTGACGCCGTCATTGCCGTCGAGAATGAAGCCGTCGATGATGTTGCCGCTGGCGCCCAGCGTGATGACGTCGCCGCCGTCGTTGGTCGTCAGCGTCGCAGCGCCATTGCCCGTCGGATCGGTGACCGAGATGGAGCTGCTGGCGAGCAGGATGGTCGACGGCACACTCAGCGCCAGATTGACCGCGCCGCCATTGCCAAAGCCGCGCACCTGTTCGCCGACCTTCAGCTTCAGCGTGTTGTCGGCATTGGTGCTGAACGCCGTAATCGCGATGCCGTTGTTCACCAGGATGATGATGTCGTTTATGCCGGCCGCCGCTTCGGCCGCCGCCAGCGTCATCGGGTTGTTGCCATCCTTGCCCGAGCCATCGCCGCCGCCGGTAGCACCATCGCTGTCGACGAAATAGATTTTGCCGACGCCGAAGCCGAGACCGGGGCTCGACAGGAAGTCCACGTCCTTGAAATTGTAGGTGCCGGCGCCCGGCGCATTGGTCGCATCGATGCCTATGTTGGCGCTGATGGTTGAAAACTTGTCGGCCGGATCACCGTCGCCATAGGTGAAGGCGAGTTTGGTGGAGGTGCTCAGCAGCACGCCGGTGTTGACGCCGGTGATGCTCGAGCTGTTGCCCGCGAGATTGGTGTCGCCGAGCCGCACCACATGGCTGAGCGCGGTATCCGTCGCACCGCTCAGGTCGATGGCGATCGTCGAGCCGACGGTGGTGCTGGTCACGTCGAAATCGTTGGCGGTGATGTCGGCGTTGACGATGGCACCATTGAGGTCGAAGGCCACCGCCGAACCATTGTTCAGGCCGATATCGAGATCGTTGAAGGACAGAGCCGCGCCGAGCGTGCCGGAAACATCGACACCGCGCGAGGTGATGCCTTGCAAGTTCACCGTGCCGAGCGCAATGGCGCCGCCGCCGGACGACGCGACATTGTTCAATGCGATGCCGGTTGTCGCGCCATTGACCGTAACGGCGTTGAAATTGACCCCGCCGGCGCCAACGGTGACGCCATTGAGATTGAGCGCGGTGCCAGTCGTCGTGGCGATCGAGTTCGTCGCACTGATGACGCTCACCGTGCCGCCGCCGCTGGCGGCAAAACCGGCGCCGCTGGTGGTGATGATCGCCAGGCCGCCATTGCTGAAGCTGACAGCGCCGTTGGTGTTGCCGGTCAGGCTGACGGCATCCGTCGCGCCCGAGCTGATCTGCTTGATGCCGGTGAGGGTGACCGTGGCCGCCGTGCCATTGTTGATGTTGGCAACAACGATCTGGCCGCCGCCGGCCGCATTGGTGTCGGTCAGGTCGCCCGAAAGCACGACCGAGCCGCCTGTCAGTTCCTGGATCGACACCGCGGCGCCTGTTCCGGCGCTGACGATATTGCCACCATAGTCGAGGACGGCATTGCCGCCGCTCAGGTCGACGCCCGAGCCGACATTGAACGCGGCGCCCGAACCATTATTGGTCAGCGTGCCGATGCCGAGGCTGAGCGAACCGGAGAGGTTCTGCAGGTTGATGCCGTTGGCCGCGCCGGAGAAGGTGGCGCTGACGGATGTGAAGGCGCCGCTGACCACAGCATTGTTGATGCTGACGCCCGTGCCATTGGTTGTGGAAACAGTGCTGCCGGAGAGCGCTACCGCGCCGCCGTCGGCGAAGAAGCCGATGCCGTTGCTGTTCTGGATCGAGAGGCCGCCGGAGAAGGTCAGCGTGTCGGTGCTGGTGGGCGCGCGCAGCCATTTCACGCCGCCCTGGTTGGCGCTGGTGATCGAGACAGCGCCGGCGAACGTCACCGGGGCGGCATCGGCGGCGGTGCCGCTCTCGATCTGGATGGCGTTGAGCGTGGTGTTCGAGATGCTCACCGGCCCATTGAACAACAGCGTCGGCGACGCAGCGATGTTGGAGAGATAGATGCCGTTCTGGCCACCGTCCGCCGTGATGGCGCCGAACCGCGCCGATCCGCCCGAACCGTCCTCGATCCGGGTGCCGTTGGCGAAGGAGATGGCCGGCCCGCCCGTTGTCGACACCGTGTTGCCTGCGGCGCCGAAGAACAGCGTGCCGCCGAAATCGGACAGCAGACCGGCCGCATTGGTCGTGTTGACCGTGACCACGCCGGAGAAGCCGACGCGGTTGCCAGCGCCCAGATTCGCCCACAACGCATCCGCCCGGCCCACGGTCGCGCCGGTGCCGTCGACGTTGAGGCTGGCGGTGCCGAAGTCGACGTTGGCGGTGCCCGTGCCGCTGGCATAGATGCCAATCGCGGTATTGGCCGGACCGCCAAATGCCGAATTGGCCGCGGTCTTGACAGCCACATCGGTGGTATCGAACTTGATATCGCCAGCCACCTGATCCAGTGCCAGGCCGTAGCCACCGACGCGGTTGGTCGTTGTGCCGGCGACGAAGGCGCCGCCATCGACCTGGTCGATGCCGACCGTGGATGGATTGGCGTCGAAGGTGACGCCGCTCAACGTGAAGCCGCCGACTTCCCCATGGTTGCCCAAAAGCTTGATGTCGGAGAAGGCGCTGACCTTCATCAGGCCGACACCGGCCGAGCCGTCAACCACGGCGATATCGCCGCCGGTCGCTGACAGGATCAGATCCGACAGAGCGACGGTACTGTTGGCGATGCCATCCTTGAGCGAAAGAGCACCACCGCCACCGCCGGCGATTGTGGCCTTGCCGAGAATGAGGTTGGTAACGTTGGTGCCGGAAACGCCGACACCCGAGCCGGTGTTGGACAATAGAACATTGTAGATCGCGGCGCTGCCGCTGAACTGAACCGTGTTGCCGTTCGCCGTGGTCAGCGTTGCCAGCACGGTGTCGACATTGCTTCCCGCCGTGATGATGGTGGAGGAATTGATGCCGCTGAAGCTGAAGGTGTTGCCGAGGCCGCCGCCGACCGCGCCCAGCGGTGCGACGTCGATGGCGTCACCCGCCTTGAGGCCAATGAGGACCTGGCCATTCTCAAGCTCAAGCGTGTTGTTGCCTGGGCCAAACTGCTGCGGCAGCATCAAATCGATGAGATCGCTGGTGTGGCCCGCTGTGTTGGTATCAACCAACACGATGACCTTGGCATGCGAGGCTTCCGCGCCGGCAATCGAGCCCGGGTTCTCGGCGGTGCCGTCGCCGGTTCCGTTCTGGTCGACATAGTAGACGGTCGGGCCCTGGGCTTCGGAAATATCGCCAACGAAGCCGCCATTGGCGCCGTCGACATCCTTAAAATTGTAGGTGCCGCTTGTCGGGAAAACGCCCCCGACCGAATTGAAGATATCGACCGCCTTGACCGTCGACGGTTTGTCGACCGTGCCTTCACCGTCGCCATAGATGAAGTTGACGGCCGTCGTGCTGGTGAACTGGAAGCCGATCGCAGGGCCGGCGCCGCTGCCGCCGATTGTCGACGACGAGGTGTTGGCCGCGGCACCCGGGTCGCCGAGCTGGATCGTGCCGGTGCCGGTGGTGTTGGAAAGGTTGACCGCGGTCGTGCCGGTCGAGCTCGCGCTGGTGAGATCAAAGTCCTTCGCGGTGAAGGTTCCGTTGATGACAGCGCCGGCGAAGCTGATGCCGGTCAAGCCGTTGCCGGTCATGTCGATGCCCAGGCTGGCGAAGGACACCGTGCCCGCATTGGTGCCGGAAACGCTGACGCCGGTCGCATTAAGCCCGACATTCGTCACCGTAGTGGCGCCGAAGGTGGCGCTGCCGGCGACATTCGAAAGCGCCAGGCCGGTCCCGGTCGCACCGCTGATCGACAGCGCCCCGGTGGCGTCGAATGTGGCTCCGGCTCCAAGGCCGCCAATCACCGCGCCGCCGCCGCCAGTCGCTGTCAGCGACGCGCCGGTGAACTTGATTGCACCACCGGTCGGGGCGGTCGTGCTGCCGATGTTGAAGAGTTGCGCCCCCGCCGTGGTGGTGACGTTGCCTGAAATCGTGACGGCGCCGGCAGTGCCGTCGATCTTCACGGCCTGCCCGGTGCCACTGCTGGAGATCGCGGCGCCGATCGATATGGAAGTCGTGGCCGTGCCGCCGCTGATGGCGAGCGCGGAGCTGGCCCCGCTCTGCGTCAACGAGCCGCCGGTCATGGTAACCGTGCCGGCCGAATTGCTGATGGCCAGTGTGTCGGCATTGGCGCCGGTGACTGCAAGTGTGCCCAGCGCAATGGTGCTCGTGGCGGCCTGCCCATCGATGTAGACGCCGATGCCGCCCGTCGGTGTGGTCGCGCCGATCGTGCCGCCGCCAATCGTCACATTCTTGGTCGTGCCGTTTTCGATATCGATCCCGCGACCCGACACACCGTCTATGTCGACAGTGTCGAAGTTGACAGCGCCGTTGCTGCCGATAAGGGCGATGCCGTGGCCGGCTGCCCCATCGATCGTGGCGGACGTGAAGGTAAAGCCGTTGGTGGCGTTTACGATCCGCAGCGCGTCCGCCGAAGCTCCGCCAATGGTCACGATTCCGCCGGAGAAGAGCCCGCCGCCCATGGTATCCAGGTTCAGCCCATAGCCGGAGGCTACACCCGTGGTAATGCTGTCGAACGAAATGCCACCGGCCGCGACCTCGACGGCGAAGAAATTGACCGCCTGACCCGTGCCGGTCGTGATCGATTCGTCGTTCGAAGTTGAGGCGATCCCCAGTTTGCCGATGTTCGTGGCATTCAGGCCTATGCCGGAGGTCGTGGTGATCTTCAGACCGCCGTTGAAATTGATGGTGCTCAGGCCACTCGAGGTCAGGTCGATCGCGTTGGCCGCACCCGTGGTGGCGGTAATCTTGCCGCCGAAGGTGGCGCTGCCGCCGGTCATGGCGTTGATCTTCACCGCGCTGGCCGCGCTGGTCTGGTCAATCGTACCGTTATAGGTGAGGTTTGGCGTCGCC
>JBDSLV010000350.1:0-6256 GCA_039916205.1 Mesorhizobium sp.
GTCACGCCGTGGCGGGCAGCGATGGCGTCAAGCTTGCCATTGCGCGCCAGCACGCCTTGCTCCACCGGCGAATAGGCCATTGTTGGAATGCCGCGCTGGAGGCTCCATGGCATGAGATCGAACTCGATGCCGCGCCGTGACAGGTTGTAGAGAACCTGATTGGTCTGGACCTGGTTTCCATCCGGCAGCAGCGCCAGTTCCTGCATGTCGTCGGTGTCGAAATTGCTGACGCCCCAATGACGGATCTTGCCGGCCTTGCGCAAGGCTTCTAGCGCCTCGACGGTTTCGCCCAACGGCACGCCGCCACGCCAATGCAGCAGATAGAGATCGAGGCGGTCGGTGCGCAGGCGCTTCAGGCTTTGCTCGCAGGCCTGCGGTACGCCGGTTCGCGAGGCATTGGACGGCAGGACCTTGCTGACCAGAAAGACCTCGTCTCGCCGCCCGGCGATCGCCTCTGCGACCACGTCCTCGGCACCGCCGCTGGCATACATTTCGGCGGTGTCGATGAGGGTAATGCCAAGGTCGAGCCCGAACTTCAGCGCCGCCACTTCCTCGGCATGGCGGCGCCTGTCCTCACCCATCTTCCATGTGCCCTGGCCGAGCACCGGGATGGCCTCGCCCGAGGGCATTGTGGTGGTTCTTATGGTTGACGGCATTTGCGGCTCCCGGCGTCGTCGATCTGCGTCGCACTATAACCGCCGGGAGAAGACAAGGTGAAGTTGCTTTTCGCTGGCGCTGTCACTTCACCGGGTGAGCGGCAAGCCAATCCTGCATCTGCTTGATCTCGGCTTCCTGTGCGGCGATGACGCCCTCGGCCAGTTTGCGGATTTCCGGGTCCTTGCCGTTGGCAAGCTCGACCTTGGCCATGTCGATCGCGCCCTGATGATGCGGGATCATGCCACGAACGAAATCGACATCGGCATCGCCGGTGTAGTTGAAGCCCATCATGTCGGCGTGCATCTTGTCCATCGCCGCTTTGTAGCCTTCGGTCGAGAGGCCTACAGCATCCGCCGACATGCCGGCCATGTCGTGTTTGGCCTCTTCGGCTTGCGCGGGAACGCTTTCAAGGAAGACAGCAAGCAGCATTCCGGCAGCCATCAGCAACAGCACGATCTTTTTAGCGAAGGTCATTCATGGTCTCCAGTTCCAAGGTTTCGTATTTGGGGGCTGATCTCAGAGTTTCAACGTCCTGAGCCGCAATGCGTTGGCAATGACCGATACCGAGGACAGGCTCATTGCCGCCGCCGCCAGCATCGGCGACAGAAGCGTGCCGGTGAGCGGGTAGAGCACGCCGGCGGCGACGGGCACGCCAAGCACGTTGTAGAGGAAGGCGAAGAACAGGTTCTGGCGGATGTTGCGGATGGTCGCCTGGGCCAGCGCCCGCGCCCTGACGATGCCGTTAAGGTCGCCCTTGACCAGCGTGATCCCGGCACTCTCGACGGCGACATCAGCGCCAGTGCCCATGGCAATGCCGACATCGGAAGCGGCGAGCGCCGGCGCATCGTTGACACCGTCGCCGGCCATGGCAACGCCCGCACCCCTGGCGCGCAGTTCTTCGACGAGCGCGGCTTTCTGCTCCGGCAAGAGGCCGGCACGCACATCGTCGATGCCGAGGCTTCTGGCGATCGCCTTGGCCGTGCGTTCATTGTCGCCGGTCGCCATGACGATCCGGAGGCCGCTGGCATGCAGCGCCCTGATTGCTTCCGCCGTGGTGGCCTTGATCGGATCGGCGACGGCAACGAGGCCAGCGAGCTTTCGCTCCACGGCAACGAACATCGCGGTCTTGCCTTCACCCTGCAGCGCCTTTGCCCGCTCACCGAGCGAAGCAATGTCGATGCCAAGGTCGGCCATCATCGCGGCATTGCCGAGGGCGACATGCCTGCCGGACACGATGCCGGAAACACCCTTGCCGGTGGCCGCCTCGAAGCCGCTGGCTTCGACAAGGCTCACACCGCGCGCCCCGGCGCCTTCGACGATGGCTTCGGCCAGCGGATGCTCGGAGCCTTTTTCCAGGCCGGCGGCAAAGGCCAGCAGCTCGTCCTCCGACAGGCTGTCGACCGCGACGACATCCGTCAGCTTCGGCTTGCCTTCGGTCAGCGTTCCGGTCTTGTCGACGATCAACGTATCGACAGAGGCAAAGCGCTCAAGTGCCGCGGCTTCCTTGATCAACACGCCGGCATGGGCGCCGCGACCGGTGGCGGTCATGATTGACATCGGCGTGGCGAGGCCGAGCGCGCAGGGGCAAGCTATGATCAGCACCGACACCGCCGAGACGATGGCGAAGATCAGGCTTGGCTCCGGCCCAAAGGCTGCCCAGGCTATGAAAGCCGTGATCGCGACGAGAACGACAGCCGGGACGAAATAGAAAGAAACGCGGTCGGCCAGGCCTTGGATCGGCGCCCGTGAGCGCTGCGCCTTGGCGACCAGTTCGACAATTCGCGCCAGCGTGGTTTCGGCGCCAATCTTTTCGGCACGCATGATCAGCGAGCCGTTCTTGTTCAGCGTGCCGCCGGTGAGGCTATCGCCTTGCGTCTTTTCGACCGGCAGCGGCTCGCCGGTAATCATCGATTCGTCGATCGAAGAGCGGCCTTCCAGCACGGTGCCGTCGACGGGAACCGCGTCGCCCGGGCGGATGCGCAGGCGGTCGCCGGCCTTGACCGCGTCCAACGGCACGTCGCTATCGGAGCCGTCGGCGCCAATCAGCCGCGCGGTTTTTGGCGCGAGGTCGAGCAAGGCGCGGATCGCCGAGCCGGTCTTTTCACGGGCGCGCAGTTCCAGAACCTGGCCGAGGAACACCAGCGCGACGATGACGGCGGCGGCCTCGAAATACACCGGCACCGCGCCATCGTGGCCACGGAACTGATGCGGAAAAATGTCCGGAAACAGCGTGGCGATGACGCTGTAGAGATAGGCCGCGCCGACGCCGAGCGAAATCAGGGTCCACATGTTGGGGCTGCGGTTGACAACGGACTCCCAGCCGCGATGGAAGAACGGCAGCGCTGCCCACAGCACGACCGGGCTCGCCAGTGCCAGTTCCAGCCAGACCATCGCCCGCTCATCGACAAAGCGAGAAAATGTCAGGCCAAGCATCGGCGCCATGGCGATGATGAACAGTGGCACCGACAGCGCTGCGCTGACCCAGAATCGCCTGGTGAAATCGACCAGTTCGGGGTTCGGGCCTTCGTCACCTGTCGGCACGCCCATCGGTTCCAGCGCCATGCCGCATTTCGGGCAGGAGCCGGGCTTGTCGCGGATGATCTCCGGGTGCATCGGGCAGGTGTATTGCGTGCCCTTGGGCATGGCCTGAGGTGCCGGCCGATCGCCGAGGTATTTTTGCGGCTCCGCCTCGAACTTGGCCTTGCAGCCGGCCGAGCAGAAATAGAACCCCTGGCCCTCGTGGCGGGAAAAGTGCTTTGCCGTCGCACGGTCGACATTCATGCCACAGACAGGGTCCGTCGCGGTCAGGAATTTCGCAGGCTCGGCGACGAATTTCGTGCGGCAGCCCTGGCTGCAGAAATGATAGAAGTGGCCGTCATGCTCAGCCGTCGGCTTGCCGGCCGCAGGATCGACGGTCATGCCGCACACCGGATCGCGCGTAACAGCGTCGGCAGCAGCGGCGGCTTTCGGCGAGCAGCAGCCGCTATGAGCGTGATGGTCGTGGTCGGAATGCGTCATTCTGATAAGCCTCGGTTCTCTCTATTGGCCAGAGGTAGTCCTTCCAGTAACTGGAAGGTCAAGAGGCGAATTTCTTTTTCTGTTCCAATCGGCCCTCGCCGCGCGCGCGTCCGCCCGCCCCATACCCAGAGCCGTTAAAACGCGCTATAGACGCCGCCGAAAAGACAAGGCCAACCGGTACCTATGGCGAAAATCTCCCTGAAGCTCGATGAACTGATCGACGGCGAAGCCTTGCGCCGCGACATGACCGCCCTGACCGCCGCCACGGCCGGCGACGGCTCCGGGCAGGTTGCGCGCATGGGTGTTCTCCAGCTTCTCAAGGCCAGGCTGGCCGAGGGCCGCAAGACGGCCGAGCGCATGCTGATGGACGACGGCGGCGGCTCAGTGTGCGCCGCGCGGCTGTCGCACCTCATGGATGAGATCATCCGCGCGCTCTATGATTTCGCCACCACACACGTCTACCGCGTGAAGAATCCGTCGTCGGCCGAACGCATGGCGGTCGTCGCCGTCGGCGGCTATGGCCGCGGCACGCTGGCGCCGGGCTCCGACATCGACCTGCTGTTCCTGCTGCCCTACAAGCAGACGCCATGGGGCGAGCAAACTGTTGAATACATGCTCTACATGCTGTGGGACCTGGGGCTGAAGGTTGGCCACGCCACCCGCAACATCGACGAGTGCCTGCGGCTGTCGCGCGCCGACATCACCATCCGCACCTCGATCCTGGAAGCGCGCTTCCTGTGGGGTGAGCAGAAGCTCTATGACGAGCTCATGCTGCGCTTCGACCACGAAGTGGTGCGCACCACCGGGCCTGAATATGTGCAGGCCAAGCTGGCCGAACGTGACGAGCGCCATGCCAAGGCCGGCGAAAGCCGCTATCTGGTCGAGCCGAACGTCAAGGACGGCAAAGGTGGCCTGCGCGACCTGCAGACGCTGTTCTGGATCGCCAAATATTTCTACCGGGTACGCACCGGCGAGGAATTGATCGAGAAAGGCGTTTTCACCGAGGGCGAATACCGCGAATTCCTGAAGACCGAGGATTTCTTGTGGGCGGTGCGCTGCCACATGCATTTCCTCACCGGCAAGCCCGAGGAGCGGCTGCATTTCGACATCCAGCGCGAGATCGCCGAGCGGCTGGGCTACACCAGCCATCCGGGCCTTTCGGCGGTCGAGCGCTTCATGAAGCATTACTTCCTTGTCGCCAAGGATGTCGGCGACCTGACCCGCATTTTCTGCGCCGCGCTCGAGGAAGAGCAGGCCAAGCACGTGCCTGGTTTCAACCGCATTTTTCTCACCTTCTCGCGGCGCAAGCGCAAGCTTGCCGGCACGTCTGATTTCATCGTCGACAACCACCGCATCAACATCGCCGACGACACGGTGTTCGAGCGCGATCCGGTCAATCTGCTGAGACTGTTCTGGTTCGCCGACAAGCACGGGCTGGAGTTCCACCCCGATGCGCTGAAGCTGCTGACCCGCTCGCTCGGCCTCGTCAACAAGTCGCTGCGGCGCGACGAGGAGGCCAACCGGCTGTTCCTCGATATCCTGACGTCCGACCGCAATGCCGAACTCAATCTGCGGCGCATGAACGAGGCCGGACTGCTGGGCAAGCTGATCCCGGATTTCGGCAAGATCGTCGCCATGATGCAATTCTCGATGTACCACCACTATACGGTGGACGAGCACCTGATCCGCTGCATCGGCGTGCTCGCCGAGATCGAGCGTGGCGACGGCGAGAAGGTGCATCCGCTGTCGCACACGCTGATGCCGGGGCTGAAGAAGAGCCGCGAGGCGCTCTATGTCGCGGTGCTGCTGCACGACATCGCCAAGGGCAGGCCAGAGGACCATTCCGAAGCCGGCGCCAGGATCGCGCGGCGCATCTGCCCGCATATGGGCCTGTCGCCCGCCGACACCGAAACGGTGGCATGGCTGGTCGAGCACCACCTCGTCATGTCGATGACAGCGCAGACCCGCGATCTCAACGACCGCAAGACGATCGAGGATTTTGCCTCGATCGTGCAGTCGGTCGAGCGGCTGAAGCTGCTTTTGATCCTGACCGTCTGCGACATCAGAGGCGTTGGGCCTGGCGTCTGGAACGGCTGGAAGGGCCAGTTGCTGCGCACGCTCTATTTCGAAACCGAACTGCTGCTCACCGGCGGGTTTTCGGAAGTGTCGCGCGCCGAGCGCACCGCGGCGGCGCGCGAGCGGCTGGCGGAAGCGCTTACCGAGTGGCCAGAAAATGCCCGCAAGCGTTATGTCGGCCTGCACTACGAGAATTATCTGCTGACCGTCGACCTCGCCGATCAGCTGCGCCATGCCGAATTCATCCGCGACGCGGACGCCGCCGGCAACAGGCTCGCCACCATGGTCAAGACCCACCAGTTCGAGGCGGTGACCGAGATTACCGTGCTGGCGCAGGACCATCCGCGCCTGCTGTCGGTGATCGCCGGCGCCTGTGCTGCGGCCGGCGGCAACATCGTCGATGCGCAGATCTTCACCACATCCGATGGCCGCGCGCTGGACACCATCCTGATCTCCAGGGAGTTCGACCGCGACGAGGACGAGCGGCGCCGCGCCGAACGTGTCG
>JBDSLV010000351.1:0-5630 GCA_039916205.1 Mesorhizobium sp.
TCTCGAGAAATGATAGGGCGTATCGGGGCGCCTAACCCTTGTGTTCCTGAAGACTGTTGCCGCCATCGACCACCAGCAAGGTGCCGTTGACATAGCTGGCGCCCTCGGAGGCCAGGAACACCACAGCAGCGGCGACCTCGTCGGGCCGGCCGGCGCGTGCCGGCGGCGTGTGCAAGGCAGCCGTCCGCTCCATGGCGCTCGATGAGCCCGTTTCGATCCAGCCGGGCGCCACGGCATTGGCGGTGATGCCGTGTTTCGCAACTTCCAGCGCCAGCGTGCGCGTCAGGCCAACCATGCCGGCCTTGGCGGCGGAATAGGCGGCGGTGCCTTCGAAGGACACCAGCGGCCCGGTGACCGATGCGACATTGACGATGCGTCCATAGCCCGCTTCGACCATCGCCGGCAGAAACGCCTTGGTGACCAGAAACGCTGTTTTCAGGCTGACCTCGATGCCTTGATCCCACTCGGCCTCGCTCATCGACAGGAATGCCTTGTCGACAGATGGCGATGCCAGCGATCCCATGCCGGCATTGTTGACCAGGATATCGACGGCGCCGACCGCTGCCCGCAGCCTCTCGACCTCCGCCGCGATGGTGAGATCGGCGACCACGGCTGTGGCATCGATGCCTTCAGACCGAAGCTCGGCGGCGCGGTCGTTTACGCGCACGCTGGCGCCGTTGAGGAACACGGCATGGCCGGCAAGGCCGAGCTGGCGGGCAATGGCAATGCCGATCCCGTCAGCCGCTCCGGCGCCGGTGATCAGGGCGCGCCTGATCCTGGTGGTGCTCAAGGCCAAATCAGGCTCCTTCGGAAGGTTACATCGATCCTTGCCGGGTGGGCTGGCAAGGGCGCCGCTGCGATCGCGGTTACCCGATCGCTGTAGCATACCGATCTGGAGAATGTCCCGAAGGGAGCGAGATCGGCCCCTTACCCGAAGCGGACGAGCCGGAGTCGCGCGCCAGGCTCTGCCTGATCAGCGCTAAGAGCCGTCAGCCGGTCAACCATCCGCTGGCCGACAGCTTGAGCGCTGAATCTCGTCATGGATGCCTTTGCCGCCGCGCGCCTGATATCGTGATCGGACCACCGGTAATGGGCGCTGCGCAGCTTGCGGCAAAGATCGTCCTCATCGACATAGGCCCAGCGCGGCTCTTGCGTCGAAAAGCCGAACCGGGCCCTTGTGTCCGGCGTGCGGATGACCTCGAGCGCGAAGTCGACAGGCAAGGAATTGTCGTCGTTCATATATTCCATGTTGCCGCTGAACCCCGTCGCCACGACGAGATTGCCGTTCGACATCGCATCCGACATGCATAGCCCCCAGCCCTCGGCGCAGTGCGGGCTGACCAGGCAGTCGCCGATGTCATGCAGGGCGGCGATTTCGCTGTCCCCGGCAAGATCGCTCCAGGCGATCACCCCAGGCAGCGCCGCGAGGTCCGCCGGCAGGTCGCCGGGTGTCTTGACCACATAGGCCGGCCCGCCATCGGGAAACGCCCTGGCGAAGGCGCGGATGCCGGCTTCGATGTTCTTGCGCTCCTCGATCTTGGAGATCGTATAGAAGATGAAGCGGCTTTCATCGAGGCCGAGACGCGCGCGCAGGGCCTGGCTTGCCATCTTGTCGGGCACGGCTGGCGCAACGATGTGCGGAATGATCGTCACCGGCCGGCCGGCGGCCTGCATGATCTCGCGGCAATAGGACGAACTGGTCCATATCTCGTTGACGAGCCCGAGCCGGCGCAGGCCATCCGGCGGCAAACGGTCGGGCTCCCAGACCGCATAGGCGATGACATGCCGTTCGCGCAGCACCGGATAGGCGCGCAGGAATCCAGGATAGGACCACGGCTCGTCATGCAGCACGACGACCTCGGCATCCCCGGGGTCGTCGACCAGGCGGACACCGGCATCCATCAGCGCCTGCCGGTTGTCGAGCCCGGCACGGCGATGGCTGCGATAGTTCGACAGGAGATAGCAAACCGCCGGCATGCTCATCGATGAGCGCCCGCATCTCTGGACGGGGTGAGCGTGATGATGCCGAACTTGCACAGCCACATCATCGAGCGCAGCCCTGTCGTGCGCCGTGCCTCCGGTAGTTTGTCGAGCAATGCGGTGACGCTTTGCGGGCCAGCGGCGAGGTTGCGGACGATGCGGTCGATCTCGAAATCGTCGAGCATGACCGGACGGGCAGCGCCGTTCATGCCGAGCGAGCGGATCTGCTGCAGTGCGCCTTCCGGGTCGGGGTCGGCGATCGTCGCGATCATCTGGGCATCCATCGGGCGCGAGGGATGGCCCGAAAACATCGCGAAAAGATCGGGGTAGTCGGGATGCACGGTCTGGCGCGCGGTGTCGCGCGCGCCGACAGTCTTGGCTTCGCGGCGCAATTCGGCAAGGTCGGCCCACAGTGCCTGATAGTCGACAATGATCTTGCGCCAGTCGTAGACCGTCTCGGCGCGCCTGCGGCCGGCATCGCCCATGCGCCGGCGCAAGTCCGCGTCGGTGGCGAGGCGCGCGACGGCATCGGCGCAGGCATCGATGTCGACGGCGGTGCATTGCGCGGTATAGGTGATCAGCGTGAAATGGTCGAAGCTCGCCCGGGCATGCTCGTCCGAAAGCTCGACGCCCGCGCCCGCCGGCGCGAGCATCGTCGGGATGCGAATGCCGGTCTCGCCGTCGACAACCGTTTCCTTGTAGCCGTTCCAGTCACTGACCACACAGGGCAACGACGCCGCCATGGCCTCGACCGGGGTCAGGCCGAAACTCTCCTGCACATTGTCGGGCAGCGAAACGAACATATCGGCGGCGAACCAGGAGGCATCCGCTGTGTGCGTGTCGGCCCCATCGATCCAGTGCGTGGGAACCGAAGGGCAGAACAGCTGCCGCGCGTTGCGGTATTCATGCTGGCTCATCGGGTCGTTGAACTGGCCGACCATCGCCAGATGCAGGCGTCCCTTGCGCATGCGCCGCGACGCCAGTTCGAGCGCGCGAAACAGCGGCACCGGGTGCGCCTTCGAGCGAAAGTCGAGACGGCCGAAATTGAGCACCAGTATGTCGTCGGGCTCGAGACCAAGTTGCGCGCGCAGGCGCGCTCCCTCGGCGAGCTTGGCGTCGGTGCGCCGGAAGCGCTCGAGATGCACGCCGAGCGGAATGACTGGAAACTGCACCGGCGTCTCGCCGACGCTGAAACCGCGCGAGGCCAGGTATTCGCCCCAGGTCTCGAAAATATGGCCGATCGCCTGCCGGGCCGAGACCGACGTGCAGATCAGCGCGTCCCAGGGCTGTGTCGGCGCCACCATGAAGTCGCGAATGCTGCGGATGACGCGCTCGGTCGCGACCGAATGGGTGATGCCGCAGACACTGTAGCGCCGTTCGCCGACATAGCGGCGCATCCACGCGCCCTCGGAAATGATCGGCCCCGGCATGAAGATGCAGCCAGCTTCCTCCAGCCGGTCCGCGCCGAACGGCTTGATCCATTCGGTGGGTGTGGTCGGCGCACCATGGCTGACGCGGTCGCGGAAGGCCTGGTAGATCTGCGGCGTGTCGGTCAGGCAGTAAAGCTTGTCGACGCCGCCATGCGAGACCAGCGCGTCGAGAAACCCGGCGCCCGCCGACTGGCGGCCGACCACCATCGGCTTATCGCCTTCATAGGCTTCCGGAATGAAATGGATGGCGCAGTTCGGCCGGCGCTCGTCGGCCAGCCGAACAGGTTGCGCGGAGGCGGCGCTCATGCCGCCACCGCGAGGTTTTTCATCCACGTGCTCATGTCGTCCCGGTCTGCGGGTATTTCTCGTTGGGCGTGAAGGCCGTGTCGTATTTCGGATAGTTGGTGAACTGGAAGCCGTTGTTGAACGCTCCACCAGAATTCTGGATGAGGTGGATGACGGCATCCATCGCCGTGCGCAGCGCCGGCTCCGTCCAGCCGCCTTCGACACCGTAGGACTCGCCGGCGAAATAGATGCTGGAGGCCCTGGAATAGGTCTGGTTGTAGGCCAGCAGATCGTAGCACTGCTCCCACGCGCGCTGCCGGTAGAGCTTGGCGCAGCCGTGATAGGTGGGCTGCAGCGTCCACTGGAAGACGACACCGGCATTGGCGTCGATGTAGTTGCGGATGCTCTGGCCGAGCGTCGAGGTGGTGATCAGGTCAAGCTCGTCCAGCACCTTGCGCTTCAAGGTGGTGTCGTCGACCGAGATGAGCTTCACCGCGTCGTCTTCCCAGGTGTAACTGGCCAGGATCGCGGCGTCGTTGTTGTCGGTGCTCCATTGCAGGCCATAGGCGTCCTGCACGAAAGTGTCGGTGACGATCAGCTGCGGTATCTTGACGTTCGGCAGGTTCCAGTAGGCCTTGTAGAGCGGGAAGAACACCTTGGCGCTGGCGATCAGATGCTGCTGCTGAATTGCCGCCGGCACTTGCCAGGGCAGCATGGTCTGGTTGTCGAAACCCTGGAAATCGATGGACAGCTGCGTCGACCAGATCGGCGCGGTGATGACGACATAGTCCATCGTCATGCTCGGTGATGCGGCGCCATTCCAGTAGACGTCGATCTTGTTCTGGGCATTGCGGACGAGCTTGCTGACCGTCGTGTTGACGTAGAACGCCGCGCTGACGTCATTGCCGTCGCTGCAGGCGCTGTAGAGCGACCTGGCCGCGCCGGGAGCCTGCAGGTAGAACATCAGTTCAACGAGCGACTGGATGCCGCGATAGAACGGCTTTTCCAGCGGCCGCCCGTTGTTGTCGATGGGGGTCGCATTGTACATCGGCAGGTAGCCGGCATTGTTCAGCCCGCTGACGGTCTGCAGGTCCGAACTGTAGCCGAACATGACGCAGCGGATGAACCACATGGCGCTGATCGCGTAGAACGCGCCCCAGCTGCCGTCGCCGGTTCCGATCGTATAGAACAGGTCTGACTCATAGGCGCTCATGCCGAAGCCGCCGAACCAGCCGTCGTTCTTGTAGTTGACGACCGGGTCGGTGAAGACCAGGTCGCTGAACGACATCTTGTCGTAGTTCTTGGCGATCTGTTGCCAGAGCGTGTCCCAGGCCGGGCCATCCTGCGCATAGACCGGCGCGATGTTCTTGGTGAACAGGTCGATGAGGGCGTCGACCTTGGCCGCGACCTTCAGCAAGTCCGGGTTCTGCGGCTGGCCGCCGTTCGGCCACGGGATCAGCGTCGGCGTCGGATAGGTATCGTTCGGACCATAGCCACTGTTCATGTAGATGCCGGTGCCGCCGGCGGTCTTGCCGGGGTTGGGGAAGTCGTTCAGCATCGCGAACGTCTTGACCGGGTTGCCGTTCCACTGCTGGTCCTTGTTGAGGTAGTAGGACAGCACGCAGTTGGTCGACTGCTGTGGTGTCTCGCCGCCCGCCTCGTCATTGAAGAACGGCATGCGCATGGCGCCAAATTCATAGGACGTGAAGGCGCCGGACGGCGGCCGCTGTGTGTAAAGCCGTCCGCCGACGCGCGGGCTTGCTTCCATGATGCGCACGGCATAGCCAGAGCGCCACAATTCGCGCGCCACCGCCATGCCGGCGGCGCCGCCGCCGATGACGCCGACCATTTTCCGGGCGCCCGATGGAGCAGTGCCGATCGGCCGGCTGGCCGCCCAGGAATCGTTGAGCAGCTTGAAGTAATTGAACCGCAAAT
>JBDSLV010000352.1:0-4366 GCA_039916205.1 Mesorhizobium sp.
ATGCTGTCGGTGGTGACCGGCTGGCCGACGGACATCGGCAACGAGATGATCACCAATGAGCACATCGATCTGATCACCTTCACCGGCGGCGTGCCGGTCGGCAAGATGATCGCCCGCACCGCTGGCTACAAGCGCCAGGTGCTGGAGCTCGGCGGCAACGATCCGCTGATCATCCTCAACGATCTCTCCGATGATGATCTCGCCAGGGCCGCTGATCTCGCGGTCGCCGGCGCCACCAAGAACTCCGGCCAGCGCTGCACGGCGGTCAAGCGCATCCTGTGCCAGGAAAGCGTTGCCGACCGCTTCGTGCCGCTGGTGCTGGAGCGGGCGAAAAAGATCCGCTTCGGCGACCCGATGGACCGCGCGACCGACCTCGGCACCGTCGTGCACGAGAAGGCGGCGGCACTGTTCGAAGCCCGTGTTCACATGGCCGCCGAGCAAGGTGCCGAAATCCTCTACAATCCCGGTCGCCAGGGCGCTCTGCTGCCGCCGATCGTTGTCGACCGCGTGCCGCATTCATCCGAGCTGGTGATGGAAGAGACGTTCGGGCCGATCATCCCGATCGTGCGCGCGCCTGACAATGACGATGCGCTGATCGCGCTGTCCAATTCGACCGCCTTCGGCCTGTCGTCGGGCGTCTGCACCAATGATTTCCGCCGCATGCAGAAATACATCGCCGGCCTGCAGGTCGGTACGGTCAACATCTGGGAAGTGCCGGGCTACCGCATCGAGATGTCGCCCTTCGGCGGCATCAAGGATTCGGGCAATGGCTACAAGGAAGGCGTCATCGAAGCGATGAAGAGCTACACCAATGTGAAGACGTTTTCGCTGCCCTGGTCGTGACCAGGAAGCGCCGGCTGTCAAGATAGTCGAGGGGGCGTTTCACGCTCCCTCATTCGCGTTTCGGAGACAAAATGGCCGCGATTACCGAGCTTGTGCACACCGAGGGCGATTCCAACACGACAGCAGCGCGTGGCCGCTGGGATGCCGGGCAGGACGATCCCCGCATTCGTGGCCTGCTCGATCGCGATGCGGCCGCGTTCATGCACCAGAGCCTGTCCAGCCCGTGCCTGTCGACCATTGCCAAAGCCGAAGGCATCTGGATCGAGGACACCGCCGGCCGCCGCTTCATGGATTTCCATGGCAACAGCGTGCATCATCTCGGTTATGGCCATCCGAGACTGGTCGCTGCGATCAAGAAGCAGCTTGATGATCTCTGCTTCGCGCCGCGCCGTTTCACTTGCGAACCAGCCGTCGAACTGGCGGAAAAACTGGCGGCGCTGGCGCCCGGTAATCTCGGCAAGGTGCTGTTCACCACAGGTGGTTCAGACGCCATTGAAGTCGCGCTGAAGATCGCGCGCGCCGCGACTGGGCGGTTCAAGACGGTGTCATTCTGGGATGCCTTCCACGGTGCCGGCTTCGGCGCGGCCAGCGTTGGTGGCGAGGCAACCTTCCGCTCGCATATCGCCGGCCCGATGATGACTGGCACCGAGCATGTCGCTCCCTGGGATGGCTATCGTTGCCCCTATGGTCACGACACGCTGGAGGCCTCCGGGCTCGCCTGCGCCAACATGATCGCCTATGTGCTCGGCCGCGAGCAGGACGTGGCAGCGGTCGTCGCCGAGCCGATGCGGGCGACGCCCAATCCGCCACCGCCCGGTTTCTGGAAGCGCGTGCGCGAAGCCTGCGACCGGCATGGCACGCTGCTGATCTTCGACGAAATCCCGACCGGCCTTGGCAAGACGGGGAAATTCTTCGCGCATGAACATGATGGGGTGACACCCGATATCGTCGTTCTCGGCAAGTCGCTCGGCGGCGGCATCCTGCCGATCGCCGCCGTCATCGCGCGCCGCGATCTTGATGTCACTGGCGGCTTTGCCATCGGTCACTACACCCATGAAAAGAACCCGGTGACGACGCGCGCGGCACTGACGACCATCGACATCATTCTGGAAGAAGGGTTGGTCGAACGCGCCGCCGAGCTCGGCCAACATATGCTGGGCCGCATGCGCGACCTGATGGCGCGCTCACCCAATGTCGGTGATGTCAGGGGCAGGGGGCTGATGGTCGGCGTCGAGCTTGTCGAGGACCGTGCCACGCGCCAGCCGGCGCGCGAGCGTGCCGAACGCGTCTTCTATGCCTGCCTCGAGCAAGGCCTGAGTTTCAAGATCAGCCAGGGCAACGTGCTGACACTGTCGCCGCCCTTGGTCAGTTCGAAAACCGATCTCGACCGCGCGCTCAATATTGTCGAGGGCGCGGTGCTGGGATCCTGACCATGAAGGCCGTGCGCACCGACAGGGAACTCGAATGCCCCGGCATAGATGCAGGCCTGCGCGCCCGGGGCGTCGAACTGGTGACGCTGCCGGACGGCATCCCGGAAGCCGATCTGATCAAGACGGTGGCCGACGCCGATCTTCTGCTCATGTGCTACACGCCTGTCACCGCAGCGGTAATCAATTCTGCTCCGAAGCTGAAAGGCATCGTCAAATATGGCGTCGGCATCGATGCCATCGACATGCAGGCGGCGATGCGGCGCGGCATTCCTGTCGTCAATGTGCCGGAATATGCCGAGGAGACCGTCGCCGAAGGGGCTTTCGCCCTGATGATCGCGCTGGCGAGGCGGCTGCCGGCGATCACGGCGGCGGTGTCGCGCGACGGCTGGGTCTGGCCGGAGCAGCGCTGGCTCGGACGCGACATCTCCGGCGCCACGGTTGGGCTGGTCGGCTGCGGCAAGATCGGACGCAGCATGGCGCGCATCGCCGGTCAGGGGTTTCGTGCGCGGGTTCTCGGTTTTGATCCTGGCATGGATGCCGCAACCATGCGTGACGCGGGCATCGAGAAGGTCGATGACCTGCAGGCCATGCTGCGCGCTTGCGATTTCGTCTCCATCCATTGCGTCCTGAACGACAGGACGCGTGGCCTGATCGGCAAGGCGGAACTCGCCTGTTTGAAGCCGACCGCCGTCATCGTCAATGTCTCGCGCGGTGCGCTGATCGACGAGGCCGCCCTTGTCGAGGCGATCGTTGCCGGGCGTATCGGCGGCGCCGGGCTCGACGTCTATTCTGTGGAGCCACTGGCGAAATCAGGCCATCCGATGAGCGCGCTTTTCGGCCGCGACAACGTCATCCTGTTCCCGCATCTCACCTTCTTCACGCATGAGGCGATGCACCGGCTCGAGGACGACGCACTCGCACGCTGTTTCGAAATCCTCGATGGCAGCCCTGTGACCGTCCGCTCTTTCGACCCGCGCCTGCGCGCGCAAACCAGCGGTGTGACCTTCGGCTGACAACGCCTGCATTGCAGCCAGTATCGAGAGCTTCGAAGGCCAAAATTGCCTTCACGACACGCATGCGACAGTTCCGTGACAAATATCAGTAAAAGTTTGCCTCTCATAAAATAAATAGATTTTACTTATCGATCACCAATCCCCAGAGTTACCCCAACGACGAGATCAAACAGCGCCGCATGAGCCCCAAGCCCATAGGTGAGACCGTCATAGTGCATCGCAGAATGTGCCATCAATCAAAGGGGAACTGGATCATGAAATCACGAAATACAACCATGGCTGCAGCCTTCGTTGCCTCGCTTCTGGCGTCGGCGGCACTTGTCGGACCAGCGCTCGCGGATGGTGTCGTCACCATTTACTCAGCCGATGGTCTGCATGACGGCAACGGCAGCTGGTTCGAGACCGAGTTCGCCGCCTTCACCAAGGCCACCGGCATCAAGGTGCAGTATATCGAGGCAGGCTCGGGCGGTGTCGTGGAGCGCGTCTCCAAGGAGAAGTCGAACCCGCAGGCCGATGTGCTGGTGACCTTGCCGCCCTTCGTGCAGCGCGCAGCGACAGATGGGCTGCTGCAGGACTACAAGCCGGAAGGCTCGGACCAGATCGACGGCGGCACCGACAAGTACCGGCCGCTGGTTAACAATTACATGAACTTCATCTACAACGGCGCGGTGCTTCCGGAAGCGCCGAAGAGCTACACCGACCTGCTCGCCCCGAAATTCAAGGGCAAGATCCAGTACTCGACCCCAGGCCAGGCCGGCGACGGCACCGCTGTCATGCTGCAGGTCATCCATGCCTTCGGCGGCGAGGATGCCGGCTTCGATTTCATGAAGAAGCTGCAGGACAACAATGTCGGTCCCTCCGCCTCGACCGGCAAGCTGACCGCGCTGGTCAACAAGGGCGAACTTCATGTCGCCAACGGCGACCTGCAAATGAACATGTCGCAGATGGCTGATAATCCTAACATCAAGGTATTCTGGCCGGCAGGCCCGGACGGCGTACGCTCGACCTTCGCTCTGCCCTATGAAATCGGCCTGGTGACGGGCGCTCCCAATGGCGACAACGGCAAAAAGCTGATCGACT
>JBDSLV010000353.1:0-23579 GCA_039916205.1 Mesorhizobium sp.
ACGTAAGGATGGAGATGCAATCATCGCGACCAGATAGATAAGACAAGCTTATCTAAATCGCAGAAATCCTCGTTTTTGGAAAGGTTTTATGTCGGCTAGGGTATGCGATTAGAGTTTCCGCCGGAAAAGCCAATGGACCATCGTGAAGCAATTGCATCCCTGACGCAGGAAGAGCGCAATCGCCTGACCGCCAAGTCGGATGTCAGGGGGCTCGTTCAACTCGCCGCACATTTTGGTGCGATCCTGATCCTTGGCTGGCTGATCGCCGCGAAGGTACCGCTGTGGCCGATCCTGATGTTGCCGCAAGGCATCCTGATCGTGTTCCTGTTCACGCTTCTCCACGAAACCGTGCATCGCACGGCGTTCGAAACGCAGAGGCTGAATGACGCCGTTGCGCGCATATGCAGCCTGGCCATCGCGCTTCCGGCCGACTGGTTCCGCTATTTCCATTTTGCCCATCATCGGTTCACGCAGGACCCGGAGAATGATCCTGAACTGGCGTTCCCAAAACCGGAGACGTGGCGGCAGTATCTCGTCCATGTGTCCGGCATTCCGCTATGGCGCGGACATTTCCAGACGCTTTGCACCAATGCGATGGGCCGGTGCCGGGAAAGCTACGTTCCGCCCAAGGGCTACGGCAAGGTGCGCGCCGAGGCACGCGCCATGCTTACCTTCTACGCTGTCGTGCTTGTGCTGGCTGTCTACTTCCGCGCGACGGTCCTGCTTTATGTCTGGATCCTGCCTGCGCTGCTGGGACAGCCGTTTCTGCGCCTCTATCTCCTCGCCGAGCACGGCCGTTGCCCGTTCGTCGCCAACATGCTGGAGAACACCAGAACCACGCTGACCAACTGGGCTGTCCGCAAGCTGGCATGGAACATGCCGTTTCACGCCGAACATCACGCTTATCCGGGCGTGCCGTTTCATCAACTGCCGGAGTTTCATGCCTTGATTGAACGGCACCTCAAGGTGATCGAGCCGGGCTATGTCAGCTTCCACGGCAAATACATCGAGACACTGCGCTGAGACAGCTTCAGCCGGAATGGCTGCGCGCGGCGCTCGATTTCAGCAGCCGAAGTATATCCGCCGCATTTGATGGCGGGCCAATCAGATAGCCCTGGGCTTCGACGCAGCCATCCTTGCGCAGGATGTCGAGCTGCTTCTCGGTCTCGACGCCTTCGGCTGTGACAACGATGCCAAGCTCCGCGCCCAACGCGATGATGGTGCGCACGATCGCGGCGGTGTGGCGGTTGCTGATGTCGCGGGTAAACGAACGGTCGATCTTGATCTTGTCGACAGGGAAGCGCCTGAGATAGCCGAGCGAGGAATAACCGGTGCCGAAATCGTCGAGCGCGATCCTGACGCCCAGTTCGCGCAACTGACGCAGTGCCTTCAGCACAGTGTCGCTCTCGTCCATCAGCACGGTTTCGGTGATTTCGAGCTCCAGCCGGCTGGCCGGCACGCCGGAAAAGGCCAGCGCCGAGATGACATTGCGAGCGAAGCCGCCGTTTCTGAGCTGCATGGCCGAAACGTTGACCGCAATGCTCAGGCCGGGGGGCCAGCTTGCCGCCGCCGTACAGGCCTTTCTCAGCGCCCATTCGCCAAATGAAATGATCAGCCCGGTTTCTTCAGCCGCCGGAATGAATTCATCCGGCACCACGACACCACGGGTACGCGAATGCCAGCGCATGAGTGCCTCGGCGCCGACAATCTCACCTGACGCAATGTTCATGATCGGCTGGAAATCGAGATCGAGCTCCTGGCGCGGCAGCGCCGTTTCGAGATCGATCTCAAGCGCATGGCGCGCCCGCACCATGGCGTCCATCGCGGGCTCGAAGAAGCGGCAAAGATTACGCCCTTCGCCCTTGGCTCTGTAGAGTGCCATATCGGCGTTCTTCAAAAGCGTTTCGGCGTCCTTGCCGTCGTTGGGAAAAATCGCCACTCCGACGCTGATGCCGACATGCATGTCACGGCCCCGGTCACGAAACGGCTTCGCGATGCTCTCGACAATGCGTTTTGCCAATTTTTCGGCGTCGGCCGAGTCCCTCACACCGGACTGAAGGATGACGAACTCGTCGCCGCCGAAACGGGCCACGATGTCGGTGTCTTTGCGCAGACAGCGCTGCAGCCTCTCTGCCACGCATTTCAGCAGCCAGTCGCCTGCCGGATGTCCCCAGGTGTCGTTGACCGCCTTGAAGCGGTCGAGGTCGAGCGACAGGATCGCCAGTGGTGCTGCCTTGGTCTTGCCAAGGGCCTGGTCGAGCCGTTCGCGAAACATCGAGCGATTGGGCAGGCCGGTCACGGTGTCGTAATGCGCGAGCTGGGTCATGCGCTCTTCGACACGCCTGCGCTCGGTGACGTCGTCGAACGTGGCGACCCAGCCGCCTCCACTCATCGGCCGGCGCGCGATCATCAGCGCTCTGCCATCGGCAAGATGGCGGTAGGTGGACCGGGTCTCCCCAGCCTGCATGGAGGCCGATGTTCTCGATACTTCGTCTTCGACGTCGATGTCGTCGGGATAGATACCCCTGTCGATCAGCAGCCCAAGCAGTTCGCGATGGGTCAGGCCAAAAGGGAAATCGGCTTTGTCCAGCCGAAAAAGCTCGAGGAAGCGCTGGTTGCGCACGATCAGCTTGCCGTCGACGTCATACATCAGCAGGCCTTGCGACATGTTCGCCAGCGCTGCGTCGAAGCGTCGATGCTGTTCCTTCAGTTCCTGCTCCGCGCGCCGCTGCACGGTGATGTCCTCGTAGATCGACACCCAGCCGCCAGAAGCGAGCGGCCGATGCGAGATATCGATGGTCCGTCCGTCGGACAGTATTTCCTCATAGGTCGAGGGTTTTGCCTGATCGATATAGGGTTTTCGAATGGCGTAGAGTTCTTCGGCGGTTTGCGAGGCAACACCGATATCGACACTATGCTGCAGGATATCCAGGAACCGGATGCCTGGCCGTATCACCTTGGCATCGAGGCAGAAGATATTGATGTAGTTGCCGTTGCAGATGATCATGCGCTCATCGGCATCGAACATGCACAGTCCATGCGACATATTCTCGACCGCGGCCGAAAAGCGCTCGTTCTGTTCGCGCAACTCGTCCTCGATATGCTGCGGCAAGCTCAAGCCTCCGGCCTCTCGTCCAGCGACGGGTAAACCATGCTTGGTATCAGCGACGGGCATAGGGCGCGCCTGCAGACCGTGATCGGACACCATACTGTTGTCTGTTCCGGTTAATTTAGAGCAAAGGAAGGTTTCGGCCAGCTTTACTGATCTTTAGCCGGCCGAGCGGCCAGGCCCCTGGCGCGCGACTTTTCGATGGCTGCAAACCGCTTCAGGAAGGCCGTCTGCGCCCAGGTTACCGAACGGGGCGTGAAATCGAAGCGATCGGCACTGAAACCGCGCGGCCGGCCGAAGAACTCGGTCGCCTCGGCGGTCGAAAAGCCGGCAAGCAGGGTCGCTTCGAAATAGGCGGCGATCTGGTCGGCGCGCTTGATGTCCCTGCGCAGGCCGTCGCCATGTTCGGGCACCAGCGAAAAACGCAGGTGGATGGCGTGCTGCAGCCGCAGCTCACAGTCCTTGTAGCTGCCGCCCATGACCGATTTGAACGGCGAGATCATATCGCCAATGACATATTCCGGTGCGTCGTGCAGCAGTGCCGCCAGCCGTGCGCTGGCCGATGCCTCGGGCACGAGGTCAGCAAAAATCGCCTCCACCAGCAGCGAATGCTGGGCGACCGAAAAGGCATGGTCGCCACGGGTCTGGCCGTTCCAGCGCGCGACGCGGGCAAGCCCGTGCGCGATGTCCGAAATCTCGATGTCGAGCGGCGAGGGGTCGAGCAGGTCGAGCCGCCGGCCGGAAAGCATGCGCTGCCAGGCGCGCGCCGGCGCGCCGACACGGTCGGCCGCCATCAGGCGCCCTCCGCGCCAACAGCTTCCTGTGGGTAGCTGAATTTGGCCCAGGCCGGGATGGCAAGAGAAATCGGAATGTCGCCGGCCATGATCTGCTGGCCGGCATCAAGTGCGGCCTTGACGCGATCAATGCGCGCGATGGCAAGCCCGATCGTGCCGGCATTCGAGCCGAGCGTGCCGACGGGCCGCCCGTCGACGGTCAGTTCGGTGCCGGCCCCGGGCAGGGGCTGCTCGGCGCTGACGATCAATACGCGTCGCCTGGCCGTGCCACGGTGGTGCATGCGCGAAACCACCTCCTGGCCGACATAGCATCCCTTGCGGAAGCCGACCCCCCCGGTTTCGTCGAGCAAAACATCATGCGGGAAGGCATCGCTGAGCGGATAGTCGGCGCCGCTCTCTGCGATGCCATGGCCGATGCGGAACGCCTGCCATGCGGCAATGTTGCCACTCTCTGCAACAGCGCCATAAGAGCGGGTGACACCGCCATCGGGGAAGCGCTTGTCGGCAACAGCCGTTGAATCACTTTGGGAGGCGGTTGATTCATTTCCCCATGCAATGGTGACAGTCGCTTGTTCCGCCTTGGCAATCTCGACCTTGGCGCGCAGTTTGTAGAGCATCAGCCGGCGTACGAAATCGTCCGATATGTCGGCGCGGCATTCGAGGTGGAACGCGTTCTCGCCGGCACGAGAGATCAGGAAGTCGAACAGAATCTTGCCTTGCGGTGTCAAAAGCGCGCCAGGCTTTGCGTCGCCAACAGCAAGTGCGTCGAGGTCCGTGGTCAGGATGTTTTGCAAAAAGTGCTCGGCGTCGGGGCCTGACACGGAAATAAGCGCGCGGTCGTTGAGCGAGGCAAAGGGCATGGGCGATAAACGAACCTGATCTTGCAAAACAGTCGGCCTTTACGTAAGCCGCTGGCACTCCCCCCGCAAGAGAGCATGGCCATGACCTACGACCTCATCCTGACAGGCGGCACGGTAGTCAACCACGATGGTGAAGGCCGGCGTGATGTCGGCATCAGCGGTGGCCGCATTGCCGCTATCGGCGATCTCGGCCAAGCCTCGGCGGGTGAGACAATAGACTGTCGCGGCCTGCACATCTTGCCGGGTGTCGTCGACAGCCAGGTGCATTTCCGCGAGCCGGGGCTGGAGCACAAGGAAGACCTGGAGACAGGATCGCGCGCGGCCGTACTTGGTGGCGTGACCGCAGTGTTCGAAATGCCCAACACCAATCCGTTGACGACGAGCGAGGCAGCCCTTGCCGACAAGGTTCGCCGCGCCACCGGCCGCATGCATTGCGACTTTGCCTTCTGGGTCGGCGGTACGCGCGAGAACGCACGGGATGTTGGTGAGCTTGAGCGCCTGCCGGGCGCTGCCGGGATAAAGGTCTTCATGGGTTCGTCCACCGGCGACCTGCTGGTCGAGGACGACGAGGGCGTAGCCTCGATCCTCAGGAACACGCGCCGGCGCGCCGCCTTTCATTCCGAGGATGAATTCCGCCTGCGTGAGCGGCTTGGTGAGCGGGTCGAGGGTGATCCGTCCTCGCATCCGGTGTGGCGCGACGAGATCGCGGCGTTGCGCTGCACCGAACGGCTGGTGCGCATCGCGCGAGATGTCCGCGCCCGTATCCACGTGCTGCACATCTCGACGGCGGAAGAGATCGTGTTCCTCGAGCAGCACAAGGATGTCGCGACCTGCGAGGCGACGCCACATCATCTGACGCTCTCGGCTGATGACTATGCGCGGCTTGGCACATTGATCCAGATGAACCCGCCGGTGCGTGACATCAGACATCGCGACGGCATCTGGACGGGCATCGCACAAGGCATTGTCGACGTGCTTGGCTCGGATCATGCTCCGCACACGCTGGCCGAGAAAGCAAAGCTCTATCCGGCCTCTCCATCGGGCATGACAGGTGTGCAGACGCTGGTTCCGATCATGCTCAACCACGTCAATGCCGGTCGGCTGACCCTGCAACGCTTTGTCGATCTCTCCAGCCACGGCCCGCAGCGCATTTTCGGCATGGCGAGAAAAGGCCGCATCGCCGCTGGCTATGATGCTGATTTCACCATTGTTGACATGAAGCGGCGCGAAACCATCACCAATGCGCAGGCTGGTTCAAAGGCCGGCTGGACACCCTATGACGGCAAGCAGGTTACCGGCTGGCCGGTCGGCACGGTCGTGCGTGGCCGCCGCATCATGTGGGAGGGAGAGATTGTCACGCCCGGACAGGGCAGGGCGGTGGAATTTTCGGAGGCACTACCCGTCGCGTAAGGGCGGCGCCTAGAGAGAGCTCAACTTGGTGGCGCGCTAGTCGCCGGCGACGAAGAAGGCCCATTGTCCAGCCGGCGTGATGCCGACACGGTAGAAGATGTAGGCGCCGAACTGCTTCATGTCGTCGAAGTCGCCGGCGGTGACGATCTTGAAAAGTTCGACACGCTGTTTGGCATCGAGCTTGTCCAATGGCAGTGCAAAGAAATAGGGCCAGACATAGAGCTCTTCCGGTGTCCCCGCGTCGAGGTGGACGTAGCCGGCATTTAGCACCTCCTCCATGATGGCGAGGATCTCCTGGCCCTCAGGGTCGCCGGACAGACCCTTGAGGAAGGCGATTGCATCGCCGTCTATATCGGTCAGCGACAATTGCGTCATGGCTTCGCCCTTGCCGACCAAGGGCCTCAGCTTCTCGATATCACCGCTCTTGCAGGCCTCGACGATGAGGTCGTGCATGCGCCGCACCGGCTCGGGCAATTTGCTCAGGTCGTAGATAACCTCGGGCAGGGGCGCATCCGGATCGAGGCGAGGGCTGGCAACGCCGCCGCTCGGCGGGCTGTCCGGTTCGGCGTCAGCGGGAGCCGTCGGCTGACTGGTTGAAGGCGGCGCTCCGATTGGATCGGGCATTGGCACCGTGCTGCCGGGCGGCGACGTGTCGTCATCGGCGGATGGTGTAACTGGCGAGGGGAGCTCTTCGCGCTTGATTTCGCTCAGCGCGTAAGCGGGGCCACTTGTCAGACACAGCACCAGAGGAAACGCGGCGCAACAAGCGGCGAAGCAGATGTTTAGGGCCAAGCCACGTGGCTTGCCTGACATCGAAAAATTCACTGCCCGCTACTCCTTGATTCCGGGCATTGTGCCCGAGCGGCCTATCGTCAGAGAACCGTTTACCGGTTCAGTGCCGTAGCCGTTCAGGTTCGAAGGCGCCAGCAATCACCTTTTCACGCATGCGATCGAGCAGGGCAAGGGCTGACGTCTCGCCATTGGCGCGCAACATTTCACCGAATGCTGTCTCGAGCGCTGCCTCGGCGATGATTTCGGGCTCGATACCCGCGGATAGTCCTTCCGCCCAGGCTTCGTTGTGGCTCTCAACCGCGGTCAGGCGCTTTTCTTCCCTGACCAGCGCGTCGATGTCGTTGACACCTTGTTCCATATGCGATGTCCACCCTTGCAAGCTGTGATCCGTCTAAGTGGATCAGGCTCGATCTGTTGCCTTCACACGCGGGTCCAATTAAGTATTTGTAAATACGACATTTTTTTGGTCGGTTTCTACAAATTTCATCGCCGTTTCATCGAGCCTGCATGCGATCCGATTCAAACTTAGCCGATTAGGTCGGCCCGCGGGGTGAAAACCTTCAGTTTGAGTTAATTCCGCATCCGCACGGTAACGTTTCATTAATGCTGTTGCAGAAGTGCCACACCACGATTGCACCAACGTATCGTTCAGCACAAGCACGATATGTTCGTCTCCGGCAGCGGGAGCCTTGATACCTGTTGATGATCGAGGGAAAACCTAGTTCCCGTAGCGCGAGGCGATGTCGCGCGACAGCGTCTCGCCTTCCTTCATATAGCGGCTGATCGCTTCGGTCGCCGAGGCCGTGCACTGCGTGTAGGTGCCGCCGAAGGAACGGTAGCCTCGGTTGAAGCTGGCGATGAAGCGGGCACGACGCTCGGGATCGGGATTTTCCGAATCGATCAGCTTCTGCATCTCGCCCCGCCACTGGTCACCTTTTTCACCGCACAGATTGCGCAGGAAATGCAGCGAACCCAGAACTTCCGCCAGCCGCATCAGCCCGGGTTCGAACGGGGCCTCGGCGCTGAACGCTGGCCATGCTGCTGTGGCCGTGGATACGGCAAGACAGGTGGCAAGGAGGAGGGAGGCGCGGCGCATAAGCCTATGTGGCCAAACAATTTGTCGTCCGCAAGGCCGATTTTTCAGCGGTGCGTCTGAGCATTCCGGTTTGCACCGAGGAGTTCATCGGCAACGGCAAACACCGAGCCGGCGAGTGGCAGCGCGGCCATCTCGGCAAGCGTATAAAACGCGGCTGTCTCGGCATCGTCGCTGGCCACTGCTTCGCCGCCGCCATGGGTCGCACCGAATACGGTCAGCAAATAGTCGACCGGATGGCCATCAAGCTTTCCGTCGATGAGAATTTCGCGCAGCGGACGGTAGCCAACGGCCCGCAATTGGGTCTCTTCCAGCAATTCGCGCCGTATCGCCTCTTCCAGCGTCTCACCGGGTTCGACCTTGCCGCCTGGAAAGGCGTAGAGCCCTTGCGACGGCTGCCGCGCCCGCTTGACCAGAAGCACCGTGTCGCCGCGAACGACGGCGACTGACACCGCCGGAATGAGTTTTCGCGCTTCGTTCATGGAACATCCGATCATCTTGATTGCGCAGCCTGTTGTGGACCGGCCGGCGGCAAACAGCTTTAGCGGTTGCGGTGTTGCTGTTCCATCGCCACTTTCGGGGTCGAATAAATCCGAAGGACGTCAATCGCCATGTGCGGACGCTTTGCCCTGACCGCGACGCCTGACCAGACCGCCGCCTTCCTCGACGTGGCGGCTCTTGAGGATTTTCCAGCGCGCTACAACATTGCGCCGACCCAACCGGTCCTCATGGCAATCTCTGGTCCTGCGCGGGCGCCGGGCTCGAACCTGCCCGACCGCCAGCCGATGCTGGTGCGCTGGGGATTGATCCCGGCGTGGGTGAAGGACACGCGCGAGTTTCCGTTGCTGATCAACGCCCGCTCGGAGGGCGCGATCGAAAAGGCCTCATTCAAGACCGCTATGCGGCATCGCCGCGCTTTGGTGCCGGCATCCGGTTTCTACGAATGGCGACAAACCGGCGGCAAGAAGGGGCAACCCTACTGGATACGGCCAAAGCACGGTGGGCTGGTTGCTTTTGCCGGGCTGATTGAAACCTATGCCGAGCCAGGCGGCTCGGAAATGGACACCGGCGCCATCCTGACCGTCAATGCCAATGCCGACATCGCACATATTCACGACCGCATGCCGGTGGTGATCGCACGTGAGGATTTTGCCCGCTGGCTGGATTGCCGCACCCAGGAACCGCGCGATGTCGCCGGCCTGTTGCGGCCGGCACAGCCCGATTTCTTCGAAGCCATTCCGGTCTCGGACCTCGTCAACAAGGTCGCCAACACCGGGCCTGAAATTCAAGAGAGGGGCGCCATTGGGCCGGAGCCCGAGAAGGTCAGGCGCCAGAAGCCCGGGCCGGACGACAGTCAAATGACGCTGTTCTGAGGCAGATCCCGAAAAAGCGGCAACCGATCTCGCGTAGGAACCTGCGCAGCAAATAGTCGAAGCAGCTAATTCAGAGGGCGCGCAGGCGCGTCATTTCCGGCGGCTTGGGGCGCCGGCCGCACAGCGTCAGGCAGCGCGGGGCGATACGATCTTCTGCGCCGGCTTTTTCTTCTTCGCGGTGTGAAGAAGGGCGGCGACAATCGCGGCCGGGCCGATTGCCCGGTAGTGATTGGCCAGCGCCGGTTGCTTGGCGCGGTTGGATTCCTGCTTGGTTCGCGGCATATCTCTCTTCCCAGATAACATTTTCGTGTCTGCGTTTGATGGCCGATTCTGACCAAATCGTGACGCCCGCTGATCTAGCCGGCGAATGTTTCATGACTGTGCCGACATGTTTAATAAAATGTTTCAGTGCGAGATTGCGTGTGATCCAGCGGCGCTTTTGCCGAAACTAGCGGCTTGACGGCAACACCAGCCAAGGCGATAAAGCCGCCCATGAAAACGTCTTTCGCCATTTGTGGCATTTGCATTATTGGCTAGCCTCGCGCTGGTCCGGACGTTTTCGCCTCATCTTTCCCTAGATTGGACAAACGCCCCGGCCAGCAGGCTGGAGTCTGAATTTGCGCTTCGGCGCGACACAGGCTTCATCCAGAAGAATACTTGAACGGGAAGCACGAATGTCTGACGCATCGCAGGGCCTGCGCCTCTACAACACGCTGACACGGACGAAGCAGGATTTTGCTCCGATCGATCCGAAAAACGTGCGCATGTATGTTTGCGGTCCGACGGTCTACGACTTCGCCCATATCGGCAATGCCAGGCCGGTGATCGTCTTCGACGTACTTTTCCGCCTGCTGCGCCATGTCCATGGCGATGCGCATGTCACCTATGTGCGCAACATCACGGACGTCGACGACAAGATCAATGCACGCGCGCTGCGGGATTTTGGCGGCGAGATAGCCTCGGGCGCATTGTCGCTCAACGAGGCAATCAGGCGCGTGACGGAGAAGACCGCCAGCCAGTTTCACAAGGATGTGGCGACCCTCGGCTGCCTTGAGCCGACGGTCGAGCCGCGCGCCACCGAGTTCGTCGAGCCACGTGCCGACGGCAAGGCCGATATGATCACCTTGATTCAGCGCCTGATCGAACGCGGCCATGCCTATGTCGCGGCGGGCGAAGTGCTGTTCGACACGGTGTCGATGCCGGACTACGGGCAATTGTCGAAGCGCAATCTCGACGAGCAACAGGCTGGCGCCCGGGTCGCCGTCGATGCGCACAAGAAAAGCCCAGGCGACTTCGTTCTATGGAAGCTGTCGTCGCCTGAGGAGCCAGGCTGGAATTCACCTTGGGGCAGGGGCCGCCCAGGTTGGCACATCGAATGCTCGGCGATGTCGGCGGCCTATCTCGGCGAGGTCTTCGATATCCATGGCGGCGGCCTCGACCTGATCTTCCCGCATCATGAGAACGAGATCGCCCAGTCGCGTTGCGCGCACGGCACCGACGTGATGGCCAACATCTGGATGCACAACGGCTTCCTGCAGGTCGAAGGGCAGAAGATGTCGAAGAGCCTCGGCAATTTCTTCACGATCGCCCAGTTGCTTGAGACTGATATCTTTGGTGGCCGCGTATGGTCGGGCGAGGTTCTGCGGTTGGCGATGCTGATGACGCATTATCGCGAGCCGATCGACTTCTCAGTGCGCAAACTGGAGGAGGCCGAGAACACGCTGCGCAAATGGAAGCGCGCCGCTGATCTGGCACCGGCGGTGACAAAGCCATTGCCGGCCGAGGTGATCGAGGCCCTGTCTGATGATCTCGCCACCTATGCGGCGTTCCAGGTGTTGACGCAATTGGCCGGCGACGCTGCTGAAGGCAACGATGCCGCCGCATCGTTGAAGGCGGCGCTTCTGTTCCTCGGCTTCGATGTCGCGTCGGCAAATGTCGATGAAAGCAATGTCGCCAAGGCGATCGCCGATCGGCTTGCGCTCATCGCCGCGAAGAACTGGGCCGAGGCGGATCGCATCCGCGACGAATTGCTGGCACAAGGCGTCCAGTTGAAGGACGGCAAGGATCCCGCCACCGGCGAGCGCATCACCACCTGGGAGGTAAAGCGGTGAGAGCGGCGATGCCCAGGCGATTGGCGAAAGCCGTGGTGACGGCCGATCTCCCCCCTTGCGGGGGAGATGTCCGGCAGGACAGAGGGGGGTGGGAAGGATCGCCAAGGCTCCCCCTGTTGGACTCTCGATACTATCTAAGAGTGCAGTCAAATTTGGCTGACAGATCGGCGGGACAGCACCCCCCTCTGTCCTGCCGGACATCTCCCCCGCAAGGGGGGAGATCGGCCGTCATCGGTGAATTCGCCAATCGCCAACCCGGGGATGGTTGATGGGTCACGATCTCGTCCCGCCACGTCAGAGAAAGAACGCAAAATCCATGCGTCGCGTCATGACCGATGCCGAATTGAAGCTGTGGAACGAGCTTCGCGCTCATAGGCTGATGGGCCTGAGCTTTCGTCGCCAGGTACCGATTGGACCATACATAGTTGATTTTGCGTGCTCGGCAAAACACCTGATCGTCGAGGTCGACGGCAGCCAGCACGCGGCTGAGGAGCACGTGAAGCGCGATGAAACCCGCTCCGCCTATCTGAAGGATAGCGGCTGGACCATCCTGCGCTTCTGGAATGACGACGTCATCCGCGATATCGATAATGTCTGCCAGCACATCGTCATTGTGACAGGCGAGGCGAACCCTCTGACGCCGGTCGGCACACCATTTGGCGAACCAGAAAGGGAGTTAGTTCCATGATCGACCATCTTGGCATTACCGTTTCCGATTTCGAGGCGTCCAAGGCTTTCTACGACAAGGCGATGGCGCCGCTTGGCGCGTCGCTGCTCTATATGGTGCCACAGGAATATACGGGTGGCGCCAAGGTCGGCGGCTATGGCCGTGACCGGCCGGTGTTCTGGCTGAGTACGGCCAAGGACAAGCCGAGGGACCATCAGCATGTCGCCTTCACCGCGCGCAGCCGCAACGAGGTCGATGCTTTTCATGCCTCGGCACTTGCCGCTGGCGGCAAGGACAATGGCGGGCCAGGCCTGCGCCCGCACTATCACCCCAATTATTATGCCGCCTTCGTCTTCGACCCGGATGGCAACAATGTCGAGGCAGTCTGCCATGCCGAGGGGTGACCAGTGATGAGCCTCGACAACAGGCCGATCTACACGGGTGGCTGCCAATGCGGCGCGGTGCGCTTCCGGGTCGAGGGCGCGCTCGGCGATGCCTCGATCTGCCATTGCCGCATGTGCCAGAAGGCATTCGGTTCGTTCTACGCGCCGCTGGTTTCGGTGGGTAGCGCCAGGCTTGATTGGACGCGCGGCGAGCCGAAATACTTCCGTTCGTCCAACCATGTCGATCGTGGCTTTTGCGCCGTTTGCGGCACGCCGCTGACCTTCACGGCGCCGGATGGTGTCGGCCTTGCCATCGGCGCTTTCGACAATCCGGCGGAGATCGTCCCACTTGTCCAATGGGGCACCGAAGCAAAACTTCCCTACGTCGATGCAATCCCGCAATTACCAGCCGAGGACACGATGGCTGATATGGCGTCGGCGCCGTATCTTGCCGATCTCGCTTCTTACCAGCACCCCGACCACGACACCGAACAATGGCCGCCGGAGGAAAAATCATGACTGAGACAGTGAGAACCGGTGGCTGCCAATGCGGCGCCGTGCGCTTTCGCGTTCATGGTGCGCTTGGCCGACCGTCCATCTGCCATTGCCGCATGTGCCAGAAGCAGTTCGGCGCCTTCTTCGGCGCGCTGGTCACGGTGCCCAGGGATGGTGTCGAGTGGACCCATGAAGAGCCAAGCTATTTCCAGTCGTCGATAAACATCGATCGCGGCTTTTGCGCACGTTGCGGCACGCCGCTGACCTATCGGCAGCCGGATGGGCTGGAGATCGCGATCGGCGCCTTCGACGACCGTTCTGATCTGGCACCGCAAATCCAGGTCAATTACGCCGCGCGGGTGCCTTGGGTGGAAACGATCTTCGATCAGCCGATCCATCAGGACCCCGACTATTACGCCAGGCAGGAAGCAATCATCTCCTTCCAGCATCCCGACCACGAAACGGCGGATTGGCCGACAAAAGGCTTGCAGCTATGAGCAGTGAATTGCGTACCCTTTACCCTGAGATCGAGGCTTTTGATTCCGGCATGATCGATGTCGGCGACGGCCATCAGGTCTATTGGGAAAGGTCCGGCACCAAGGGCGCCAAACCGGCGGTCTTCCTGCATGGCGGCCCTGGCGGCACGATCTCGCCAAACCACCGGCGGCTCTTCGACCCGAAACTTTACGACGTCATCTTGTTCGACCAGCGCGGCTGCGGGAAGTCGACGCCCAATGCCTCGCTCGAAGCCAACACGACATGGCATCTGGTTGCCGACATCGAGCGCCTGCGCGAAATGGCCGGCTTCGACAAATGGCTGGTGTTTGGCGGCTCCTGGGGATCGACGCTGGCGCTGGCCTATGCCGAGACCCATCCGGAGCGGGTGAGCGAACTGGTGGTGCGCGGCATCTACACGCTGACGCGGGCCGAACTCGAATGGTACTATCAGTTCGGCGTCTCGGAAATGTTCCCCGACAAATGGGAGCGTTTCCTCGCGCCGATCCCGGAGGCCGAGCGCGGCGACATGATGGCCGCCTACCGCAAACGGCTGGTCGGCAGTGACCGCGAGGCGCAGCTCGAGGCCGCCCGCGCCTGGAGCCTGTGGGAAGGCGAGACGATCACGCTTCTGCCCGCGCCTGAAACCAGCGGCCCGTTTGGCGAGGATGATTATGCCGTCGCCTTCGCCCGCATCGAGAACCACTATTTCGTCCACGCCGGCTGGCTGGACGAAGGCCAGTTGCTGCGCGACGCCGGGAAACTCAAGGACATACCCGGCACCATCGTCCACGGCCGCTATGACATGCCGTGTCCGGCACGCTACGCCTGGGCATTGCACAAGGCTTGGCCGAAGGCTGATTTCCATCTCGTCGAGGGCTCCGGCCATGCCTATTCGGAACCTGGAATCCTCGACCGCTTGATCCGTGCAACGGACAAGTTTGCAGGCAAATGACCATGACCCGCGAACGCCTCTATCTCTTCGACACGACATTGCGCGATGGCCAGCAGACGCCGGGCATCGACTTTTCCGTCGAGGACAAGATCGCGATCGCAAAACTCCTCGACGCGTTCGGCCTTGACTATGTCGAGGGCGGCTATCCAGGCGCCAACCCGACCGATACCGCCTTCTTCAAGGAAAAGCGTACGGCGCGGGCAAAATTCGTCGCTTTCGGCATGACCAAGCGGGCAGGGGTTTCGGCTTCCAACGATCCCGGCCTTGCGGCACTCGTCCAGTCGAAATCGGACGCGATCTGCTTTGTCGCCAAGAGCTGGGACTATCATGTCCGCGTCGCGCTCGGCTGCACCAACGAGGAAAACCTGGACTCGATCAAGGCTTCTGTCGAGGCCGCGATTGCCGCCGGCAAGGAGGCGATGGTCGATTGCGAGCATTTCTTTGACGGCTTCAAGGGCAATCCCGACTACGCGCTGGCCTGTGCCAGGACTGCCTATGATGCCGGCGCGCGCTGGGTGGTGCTGTGCGACACCAATGGCGGCACGCAGCCGTCGGAAATCCGCGCCATTGTCGAAAAGGTCGTTGCCTCAGGCATTCCCGGTGCGAATCTTGGCATCCATGCCCATGACGATACCGGCCAGGCGGTGGCCAATTCGCTTGCCGCAGTCGAAGCCGGCGTACGCCAGATACAGGGCACCTTGAACGGCATCGGCGAGCGTTGCGGCAACGCCAATCTGATCTCGATCGTGCCGACGCTGGCATTGAAACCGGCTTTTGCCACCCGTTTCGAAACGGGCATTTCCGAGGAGGCCCTGACTGGTACCTCGCGCCTTTCCCGCGCTTTCGATGAGTTGCTGAACCGCGCGCCGGAAGCGCAGGCGCCCTATGTCGGCGCCTCGGCCTTCGCCACCAAGGCTGGCATCCACGCCTCGGCACTGGCCAAGGAACCGGCGACCTATGAGCATGTCGCGCCAGAAGCGATCGGTAACCGCCGCCGCGTCATGGTTTCCGATCAGGGCGGCAAGGCCAATTTCCTCGCGGAACTGAAGCGGCGCGGCATCGACGTACCGAAGGACGATCATCGGCTGGATGCGCTGATTGCCGTGGTCAAGGAGCGTGAGGCCGAAGGCTATGCCTATGAAGGTGCTGACGCGAGCTTCGAGCTTCTGGCGCGCAAGATGCTGCACGGACTGCCCGAGTTTTTCCACGTCACCTCGTTCCGCTGCATGATCGAACGCCGCTTCGACGCCAATGGCCAGCTGAAAACCGTGTCGGAAGCCGTGGTTAAGGTGCTGGTCGAAGGCGAGGAGAAGATGTCGGTGGCCGAAGGCCACGGCCCGGTCAACGCGCTCGACATCGCGCTGCGCAAGGATCTCGGCAAATTCCAGAACGAGATCGCCGACCTCGAACTGGCGGACTTCAAGGTGCGTATCCTCAATGGCGGCACCGAGGCGATCACCCGCGTGCTGATCGAATCGCATGACGGCACGGGCACCCGCTGGTGGACGGTTGGCGTCTCCGAAAACATCATCGACGCTTCGTTCCAGGCGCTCATGGATTCCATCGTCTACAAATTGATGAAGAACCGGGACATGGCCGGGCTGGTGGCGGCTGAATAGCGACGCCTGTTGGGTTGAACCATCAGCGGAAGTCCATTGATCCATCAGAAATTTGTGATGGTTTCCAGACCATGGCTGGCGCATAGCGTTGCGCCATGGCCATGCAAACAACTCTGATCGACGCCCATGCCGGCGCACGTCGCGGCTTCCTGCTGGCGCTGGGCGCCTACCTCTTGTGGGGGCTCCTGCCGTTCTACATGAAGGCGGTCGCCCATCTGCCATTGGCCGAAGTCATTGCCCACCGCATTGTCTGGTCGGTGCCGATAGCCGCCGCCGTGCTGATCTGGGCCGGCCGCACGGCTGACTTCAAGGCGGCGCTGCGCTCGCCGCGCACCATTGCGATGGCGGCGCTGACGGCGGCGCTGATCTCGGTCAATTGGGGCATCTATGTCTGGGCGATTGCCGTTGACCGCACAGTCGAGACCGCGCTCGGTTACTATATCAATCCACTGGTCAGCGTGGTTGTCGGCGCGCTGCTGCTCGGCGAGCGGCTCGACCGGCTGCAGATCGCCGCCGTCGTGCTGGCAGCGGTTGCTGTCGCGGTGCTGACGATCGAAGGCGGCAAGCTGCCTTGGGTCTCTTTGGCACTGGCCTTTTCCTTCGCCGCCTACGGCTTCTTCCGCAAGACGCTGCCGATCGGCCCCAGCCAAGGTTTCCTGCTCGAAGTGCTTTTGCTGTCGGTTCCGGCGCTCGCCTACATCACCTACCTGATCGCCACCGGGCAGGACCACTTCGTATCCGGCAACTCGACCGATACGGCATTGCTGATCGGTTGCGGCCCGGTCACGGCGGTGCCGCTGCTGTTGTTCGCCTTCGGCGCCAAGCTGTTGCGCCTTTCGACCATTGGCATCATGCAATATATCGCCCCAACCATGGTGTTCCTGATCGCCGTGCTGATTTTCAATGAGCCTTTCGGCACCATTCAGGCGATTGCCTTCGGCCTGATCTGGGCAGCGCTGGCGATCTACTCCTGGTCGATGCTGACGACGGCGCGCCGCGCCGCCGCGGTCCAGGCCGCGCAATAGGCACCGAATGTATCTGCTGCACATCGCCAACAAGAACTATTCCTCGTGGTCGGTGCGGCCATGGGTCTTGATGCGTGAATTGGACATTCCGTTCGAGGAACGGCTGACGCCGTTTCCGACCGGATCGAGTTGGGACCTTTACCGGCCGTTTTCGCCGAACGGCCAGGTGCCTTGCCTGATCGATGACGGCTGGGCGGTGTGGGATTCGCTGGCCATTGCCGAATATCTTGCCGAGCGTCACCACGGTGTGTGGCCGGTTGAAGCCAAGGCTCGCAGCTGGGCGCGCTGCGCCGCCGCCGAAATGCATTCGAGCTTTTCCGCCTTGCGCAACGACTGCACGATGAATTGTGGCGTCCGCGTTCGTCCGTTCCCGATGTCCGACACCCTGAAACGGGATCTGTTTCGGCTTGGCGATCTCTGGAACGACGGCCTTAGCCGCTTTGGCGGGCCGTTTCTGGCAGGCGGCAGCTTCACGGCCGTGGATGCATTCTTTGCCCCGGTGGCGTTCCGGGTGCAGACCTATGGGCTGTCATTCGAGGGGGCCGCCGCAGCCTATCCGGCGCGGTTGCTTGGCCTGCCGGCGATGCAGGACTGGTATCAGGCGGCGCTAATCGAGACCTGGCGCGAGCCGGAGCACGAGGCGGAAGTTGCCGCTGCCGGAACCATGCTTGAGGACCTTCGCCTCAGGGCGTGAGGGCTACATTTGGCCGAGCCGCCTGACGAACAGGTAGGTTATCCCAGCGATCAGCAGGGAGACCCCTGACACCACCCAGAAGCCCATTGGGGTGTTGACCAACGGCAGGCCGCCGACATTCATGCCGAACAGGCCTGAGATGATGGTCATCGGCAACAGCACCGCTGTCATCACCGACAGAACATAGAGCAGCCGGTTCGACTGTGTCGTCAGCTTGGCCATCAACTCATCCTGCAAAAGCCGGGCGCGCGCCTGCAACTGCTCGCCGTCGTGATGCAATGTCTGCGCCCGGTGCGACAACCTGGCCGCCATGTCGTTGATGGAGTCGGGCAAATCGTTGCGGTGCGAGTGATCGAGATGGCGAAACAGACTGGTCAGGGTCGCCATCTGGCGATGGATCACCACCAGATGCCGGCGCGCATCGACCAGCGCCTGCCGCTCATTGTGCCATGCGTCGCAGACGATGCGGTCCTCGATGCCGTCCATGCTGTCGCCCAGTGCCGCCAATTCCGCCGCCATCCCGTCAAAAGACTGGCCGACGACGGCTTCGATCAGTTCGGCAGGCGAGCGGAATTTTCGCGATCCGTTCTCGATCGCCTTGCGGATGTTGTCGACCGACCGCAGCGGCTGCTTGCGGGCACCAACCAGCATCGTGTCGTTGAGGGCGAAGCGGAAATGGCCGAGCCCGCCCGCTTCCGCTGAATAGTCATGGCGCAGGTCCGGCAGGTCGCCGTAGAGCCAGTCATCCTCGAGATCGATGTGGCAGCCATGGCTGGCGGAGAGAAAGGCTTCGCGAACCGGCGCCGGCAAAGCCTGATCGGCGGCGATCTCGTGGCGGGCGCGTATGTCGGAGAGCTGGTAGCTGCGCCAGGTCCAGTGCGCGGCGCCCGAGTCCTTGGTTCGCACCCCTTCTGCCGTGAAATGATAGAGGAAGAACAGCCCGTGCTCGTCGGGCATGTAGGGGGAAAGGTCTGTGTCTTCCCGGGGAGGGGCGATGTTCATGGTCGTTTCGCCAATACGGGTCACGTCGTCGACCGGAGAACGTCCGACGGCTGCTTCCTAGCATAGGACAACCCGGTTTCGTGTGACGGTTTCTTGACATCTGACCATGGTCTGCCGCGCCTCTGCATGGAGACGCGGCAGTCCTGATCCGTTTGCTGCCCGCCTCAGCGCTTCGGGCCGAAGCCGGGATACGGGTTGAGCGGCACCAGCGCAGTGATGTCCATCATGCCGGCCTCTACCAGCGGCAAGGTGGCGAGGTGGCCGCGCGCCTCGGCATCGCTGGCTGCCTCCAGCATCATGCCGCTGCCCGGCATGTCGCCACGGTTCCACACCTGGCGCACGGCGCCCTCGGCATAGAGGGTGCGGCGCTGCTCGGCCTCGCCGGGCAGCAGCGGGGCGAAATCGGCATCGGCGAACTTTTCGGTGTTGCGGGTGAGAAGGGCAAAGAACTGCATGGCGGTCTCCTTTGTCTGCGGTTGATGACCGAAGCTATCGCCGTACCTAGCCAGACAGTCCAAGACTGATTAGATTAAAGTTGAGACCCAAAAGGACTTAGTATCCAGGAACGATGTTTGACCTTCGCCAGCTCCGCTATTTCGTCGCCGTCGCCGAGGCCGGCAATGTCGGCCGTGCCGCCGAACTGCTGCATATCTCGCAGTCGCCGCTCAGCCGCCAGATCATGCAGCTCGAGGAACAGCTCGGCGTCACCTTGTTCGAGCGGGCAAAGCAGCGGGTCCACCTCAACGCCGAGGGACGTGCCTTCCTCACCGAGGCGCGTGCGCTGCTGGCCAATGCACGGCGCCTGGAAGAGCTTGGCCGCGATCTGGCCAGCGGCGCTGTCGGCCGGCTCGCCATTGGCTATGTCGAGGGTGCGGTGCATGCCGGACTGGTCGCCGGGATGTTGCGGCAGTTCCGCCGTGACCGACCGGATTTTCATCTGCGGCTGACGAGCGCGCGGTCGGCAGCACAGCTGGACGGCTTGCGGCAGCGTTCGCTTGACCTGGGCTTGGTCTATTCGCCTCCGGTTGCCGATGATCCTGATATCGCCAGCCTGCTGCTGCGCCGTGAGTCGCTGGTGCTGGCGATCCCGGAAGGCGACCCGCTTGTGGATGTTGCCGAAATCCAGCCGCGCCACCTCGACGGCCGTACCTGGATCACAGTCGTGCGCCAGCCCGACGACACCAACCGTGGCCTGTTCCTGGCCGCTTGCGCCAAAGCCGGCTTCCTGCCCGACATCGCCTATGAGACGGCCGATCCGTTGACGTCGCTGGGATTGGTCAGCGCCGGGCTTGGCCTTGCGACGGTGCAGGCCAGCTTGCGCGCTTCAGCTCCGCCCGAGATCGTCTTTCGCGACCTGCCTTGGTTCGAACGCACTGTGTCGATCCATCTCGCGTGGCGGCGGCATGACCAGCGCGCGGTGATCGCCGACTTGCGGCAAGCGGTTCAAGGGGTGGCAGTAGGGGAGTCCCATCTAGTAAAAGAATGAACTTCCGCGCGAGCCAAAGAGGCGGTTCTCGCAAATTGCGGGATGGGAGAGCCGATGGTCATTCACGCCTTGATCTCCAAGTAGGGAAAACTCGCCGGCGTGGTACTTTGATCTTGAAAAGAAGGCTGTCCTGAAGGCTCGGCTACGGAATACTCCCGGCCAATTTCCCGAAGCCGACTTGAGGTGCAAAAATTCGACCAATTTCCACCTCGTTGAAAGTCTGATTGCAATTGGTGTTGACGAGCAGGAAGTGATCGTGCGCAATAAGCTCTCTAGGGGTAAATTTCACGGCGGCGTTTCTTCTACAATGTTCAAGCACAATAGATTCGCATACGGCGCAATTGGCCTAGTCGTTGGCCTTGGTTTGGCGATGCTGTTCCTCCTTTGGGCTGTGCCGGGTTTTCGCAGTCCAGCCAATAATCAGATAGGCCAGCAACACACGGACATTGGAACCGGCGGGAACGAAAAGCCAGCCCAGCCGCCCAGCTTCTGGAAAACTTATACTACGCCTTCTGATACATATGCGCAGTGGATCGCAGCGCTCTCGGCTCTCCTTAGTGTGGGTATCAGTATTTGGGCCGTACGCCTCGTGCGCGATACCCTGGAATTGAACCGGAGCGCTACTAGCGCTGCCATCGAGGCGGTTAGAGTCTCCCGCGAAATAGGCTTCGCTCAAAGCCGAGCCTTTGTGTTCTGTGACCATGTTGAATCGGCATGGGTCGCCAGAAAAGGGGAAGAAAATATTCTTGAATGGTTTTTCTTCCCGGTCTGGCGAAACACTGGGAACACACCCATCAAGAATGCTATCAGCAAAGTCAATGCGTGGGTCGGCACAGATGTTGGCCCTCTCCCTAAGGACTTCGACTATCCCGACTACAATGGTCCACCGGCCAAGATAGTAATCGGGCCGCAAGGGACTATGCATGGCTTGCACCTGCCTATCCCTATCGAGACCATGGTGAAGATTCGCGAAAAGACCGCCCACGCGTACATCTGGGGATGGATCGAATACAGCGACATTTTCCCCGATACGCCACGGCATCGAAGTGAATTCTGTCTTGAGATCGAGGTAATAGCCAACCCAATTCACAAGGAATTTCAGCCGAGATATGCCAACATCGGGCCCTTCAACGGCACCGACGAGGATTGCTATCGGCAGCCTGACCAAAAAGGTTAGGGCGATCGCGACAGGCGGTTCTCGGCAGTGGACGTTTGCCTTACCTCTACAGCTTGTCGATTACCGATTGCATGCCTTCGGTTGGAGCATCGACCGAAGAGCCGGCGACTATTATGGCGGCGACAATGGCTTCCGGATCGTTGACCACCAGCGGCTTCACCCGCTGTGCTGTGTGAATGAAGCCCTCGGCCGCCATATGATCCAACAGTGCCAGCATCGGGTCCCAGAAGCCGCCGACATTGCCGAAGACGATCGGCTTGCGGTGATGGCCAAGCTGCGCCCATGTCATGACCTCGACGATCTCCTCGACCGTGCCGATGCCGCCCGGCAACGCCACAAAGGCGTCGGATTTCTCGAACATCTTGTGTTTGCGCTCGTGCATGTTGTCGGTGATCACGAGCTCGTCGAGCCGGTCAAGCGCGGTTTCGGTTGCCTCCCTGTTGATCAGGAAGCGGGGAATGATACCGGTCACCTTGCCACCGGCCCGCAATGCACCTTCGGCGACGGCGCCCATGATGCCTTTGGTGCCGCCGCCATAGATCAGCCGCAGGCCTGCGCGCGCGATCGAGCGCCCGAGCAGGTGTCCGGCTTTGATATAGGTTTCATCGCGGCCCGGAGACGAGCCGCAGTAGACGCAGACGGATCGAATCGTGTTCATGCAACTGATCGGTGATGGGGTCCGTAATTAAAGGTCATGAACCAGATTTATGAGTTCATGGCTGAGGTCAAGCCCGGGCGGGCTTTTTCTTGTCGGCCTTGGCAAAACAGGCTAGACCGGCATTAGGTGGCTAAGGGGTGGGTAAATATATGGCAATCAATCCTTTGAAGGCGTTTTTGTTCGCGGCGGGTGGGTCCGTGGCCGCAGCGGGAACTGCCTATGTGTCGGGCGCACTAGACCCGTATCTCAACCAAACGCCGCCGGCGCAAGTGGCGGCATTGACGCCCCCCGCAGCACCGAAGCCGGCTGACCCCGGCACCGAGGGGAGGTTGCCACCGGCGGCGGTGCCCGCCGCTCCCGCGGCAGTGCCGCAAGCGACGGCTCCAGCCGCGCCTGGCGCGGATGCCACGGCTCCAGCCGCACCGGCTGTGGCCGCGCCCGCCGCTGCTGGTCCGACCCTGCCGAGTTTCGATGTGGTGCGCGTCGAGGGCAACGGCTCGATCGTCGTTGCCGGTAATGCAGCCCCCAACTCGAAGGTCGAGATCCTCAACGGCACGACCGTGCTTGGCTCGACGGTTGCAGGCCCCGATGGTGCCTTTGTCATCGTCCTTGATGACCCGCTGAAGCCTGGTGACTACACAATTGCCCTGCGCTCGACGACAGGCGCCGTTGTCACCGCTTCGGCACAGACCGCTGTTGTCTCTGTTCCCGCAAATCCTGCCGGCCAGGTGCTTGCCATGGTCGAGGAGCCAGGAAAGCCGGCCGAATTGCTGACCGTTCCGGCGCCAGAGACCAATCCGGCAGCACCCGCTGCCGGCGATCAGGCCGCTGCTCCGGCTGCTCCCGCCACAGAGGCGCCTGCCGCCGCCGCGGCACCAGCCGCCCCTGCTGCAACGACACCGGTGCCGGCCGTTGTCGAAGCCGCACCCGCGCCCGCGCCGACGGCGCCAGCGGTATCAGCCGCACCCGCCGCCGAACCCAAGATCGTGGTCGAGGCGGTCGAGATCGATGGCAACAAGATCTTCGTCGCCGGATTGGCCGATGCGGGCCGCAAGGTGCGCGCCTATGCCAATGACATCTTGCTGGGTGACGCCCAGACATCGCCGGACGGCCATTTCCTGGTCGAGGCAACGCGTGATATTCCGGTTGGCAGCTATACGATCCATGTCGATGGCCTCGATGCCGACGGTGTGAAGGTGGTGGCGCGTGCCGCCGTACCTTTCGAACGCGAGCCGGGTGAAGCAATCGCCGCCGTGGCGCCGGCCGCGCCAAAGCCCGCTGAAGCAAAACCGGCTGAACCGGCGGCGCCCGTTGCCGCAGCAGCACCAGCCGCGCCGGCACCAGCCGCGCCGGCACCAGCCGCGCCCGCTGTTGTCGCGGC
>JBDSLV010000354.1:0-31647 GCA_039916205.1 Mesorhizobium sp.
CTCGCGTCGAAGCCGATCGTCTTCAGATCGGCGACCAGCCATTCCGCAGCCTTGCGGCATTCGTCGGCATAGGCGGGATCGGTCGAGATCGAGCGGATGCGCATGAGCTCGAACAGGCGCTCCAGGCTCTGGTCGAGATTCTTGTCGAGACGGTCGAGGACGGGGGAAACAGCAGACATGGGCTAAGCCTTTCGATTTCAGAACCGGAACCGTAAAGGCAGGACAGGAAAACGAAAAGCCCGTGATCGTTGGACCACGGATCATGAAAGCCTGCCCGAGACAAAAAAGACCGCCGTGGTGGAGGGGGAACCACGGCGGCGTTTTACTCGAAACGATGCGGCAGCCCGGAGAGGGGGGATAGGCTGCCGCAATTGTCCGGGATAGGCGGGGGACGGGCCTTGCTCCGGACTCGGCGAAAACTGCCGATGACCTGTATTTGTGTCTTTGAACGTGGCGATTCAAGGGCACAAAAATTACACTTTTGTAACATGGGCGTGAGCACACGCACCTGTCAGCGGCTTGTCAGGGTGTTGCCGGAACCGATATTTGAAGCCGCCTTTGGCATGGACCGCGGCGCCGCGCCGCGCTATCCCTGCCGACATGAAAAAAGGCGATCATCTCTTCCTTGTCGACGGCTCCGGCTACATCTTCCGTGCCTATCACGCGCTGCCGCCGCTGACCCGCAAATCCGACGGTTTGCCGGTCGGCGCAGTGTCCGGCTTCTGCAACATGCTGTGGAAGCTGATGCTGGACGCCCGCAACACCGATGTCGGGGTGGTGCCGACGCATTTTGCCGTCATTTTCGACTATTCGTCGAAAACCTTCCGCAATGATCTCTACCCCGAATACAAGGCCAACCGCTCGGCGCCGCCGGAAGACCTGATCCCGCAATTCGGCCTGATCCGTCAGGCGACAAGGGCATTCAACCTGCCTTGCGTCGAAATGGAGGGTTTCGAGGCCGACGACCTGATCGCAACCTATGCCAGGCTTGCCCGCGAGGCCGGCGGCGACACCACCGTCATCTCCTCCGACAAGGACCTGATGCAGTTGGTCGGTCATACGGTTGGCATGTACGACCCGATGAAGGACCGCCAGATCAGCATCCCCGAAGTCATCGAAAAATGGGGCGTGCCGCCGGAAAAGATGATCGACCTGCAGGCGTTGACCGGCGATTCGGTCGACAATGTGCCGGGCGTGCCGGGTATCGGCCCGAAAACAGCGGCGCAACTGCTCGAACAGTTCGGCGATCTCGACACGCTGCTCGCCCGCGCCGGCGAGATCAAGCAGGACAAAAGACGGGAATCGATCATTGCCAATGCCGACAAGGCGCGCATTTCACGCCAGTTGGTGACGCTGAAGGACGATGTGCCGGTCACCGAGGGACTGGACGATTTCGTCCTGCACGCCCCGGACGGGCCAAAGCTGATCGGCTTCCTCAAGACCATGGAATTCACATCGCTGACCCGCCGCGTGGCGGAGGCGACCGGAACAGAGGTTGGCGACGTGCAGGCCGTCACGGTGGCGGTCGAGCGTGCCGACACCGCGCATGGCCCCGATGTCGGCTCGGGAGCTCCTGCAAAAGCGGCTTCCGCGAAGGACACCGAAGAGGCAACCACTGGCGCTGCGAAGCAAGGCGACACGCCTTCGCTGCTGTCGGCGTTGCGGCTGGAGGCCGCGACCAGCCGCAAGATCGACACCTCGGCCTACCATTGCATCCGCGATATCGCGACATTGAAGGCCTGGGTTGCCGAGGCCATGGAAACCGGCATTGCCGCCTTCGACGTCCGTGCGACGTCGTCCGATCCGATGCAGGCCGAGCTGATCGGCCTGTCGATTGCCACGGCGCCTGGCCGCGCCGGCTACGTGCCGTTTGCCCACAAGAGCGGCAATGGCGACCTGCTCGGTGGCGGCGTGCTGGAAAACCAGATCCCGCTGCGCGACGCGTTGGCGGTGCTGAAGCCGCTGCTTGAAGACAAGTCGGTTCTCAAGATCGCGCAGAACCTGAAATACGATCTCGTCGTGATGAGCCGCTATGGCATCGATGTCGCGCCTTTCGACGACACCATGCTGATCTCCTACGTGCTCGATGCCGGCAACTCCCATGGCCATGGCATGGACGCGTTGGCCGAGAAATGGCTTGGCCACACCCCTCTCCAGATCAAGGACGCCACCGGTTCCGGCAAGAACTCCGTCGGCTTCGACCAGGTCGCCATCGACAAGGCGACCGCGCACGCCGCCGAGGATGCCGATGTGACGCTGCAGCTCTGGCTGGTGCTGAAGCCAAGGCTGGCCGCCAAGGGCCTGGTCTCGGTCTATGAGCGACTGGAGCGGCCGTTGGTGCCGGTGCTGGCGCGCATGGAACAGCGCGGCATCTCTGTCGACCGGCAGATCCTGTCGCGGCTGTCCGGCGAACTGGCGCAAGGTGCGGCCCGTCTCGAAGAGGAAATCTACCAGCTAATCGGCGAACGCATCAACATCGGCTCGCCAAAGCAGCTTGGCGACATCCTGTTCGGGCGCATGGGCCTGCCAGGCGGGTCGAAGACCAAGACCGGCCAGTGGTCGACCTCGGCGCAGCTCTTGGAAGACCTTGCCGCCGAAGGCCACGAACTGCCGCGCAAGATCGTCGACTGGCGCCAGCTGACCAAGCTGAAATCAACCTATACCGATGCCCTGCCCGGCTTCATCCATCCCGATACCAAGCGCGTCCACACCTCCTACGCGCTGGCCGCGACGACCACGGGCCGGCTGTCTTCCTCCGACCCGAACCTGCAGAACATCCCGGTGCGCACGGCCGAGGGCCGCAAGATCAGGACAGCCTTCATCGCCGACAAGGGCAACCGGCTGGTTTCAGCCGACTACAGCCAGATCGAATTGCGCGTGCTCGCCCATGTCGCCGAAATCCCGCAGCTTCGGCAGGCCTTTGCCGATGGCGCCGACATTCACGCCATAACCGCGTCGGAAATGTTCAACGTCCCGGTCGAGGGCATGCCTTCGGAGATTCGCCGCCGCGCCAAGGCGATCAATTTCGGCATCATCTACGGCATTTCGGCCTTCGGCCTCGCCAACCAGCTGTCGATCTCGCGCGAGGAGGCCAGCAACTACATCAAGAAATATTTCGAACGCTTCCCCGGCATCCGCGACTACATCGAAGAGACCAAGGCCTATGCCCGCGAGCACGGCTTCGTCGAAACGATCTTCGGCCGCCGAATCCACTATCCTGATATCCGCTCATCGAACCCATCGCTGCGCGCCTTCAACGAGCGCGCCTCGATCAACGCCCGCCTGCAAGGCACCGCCGCCGACATCATCCGCCGTGCCATGGTGCGCATGGACGATGCGCTGGAGAAGGAGAAGCTTTCGGCCCGCATGCTCCTGCAGGTGCATGACGAACTGATCTTCGAGACGGTCGAGGCGGAAGTCGAGGCGACGATCCCGATCGTACGCCACGTCATGGAGAACGCGGCAATGCCAGCGGTATCAATGTCGGTGCCGCTGCATGTCGACGCCCGCGCCGCCAACAACTGGGACGAGGCGCATTAGCACCGAGGCAAGGTGTGTTGAGATTCAGGTCAGGCCGAGTCGAAAATGGCTGATAGCGAGAACCGGAGCGGAGCGTACTTAAAGTACGTGAGCACCGGAAGCGCAGGTATCGGCCATTTGCAGGCCGGCATCACCTGAATCTCAACACACCTTAGGCAGCTTCAGCCAAACACTTGGCACACGTACCACGAAACTCGATGACCGCTTTCTTGGCGGCGAAGCCGGTGGAGCGCACCCATTCGTCCAGCCGGTGGCCGACATCATGGTCAGACATTTCGGTCACCTGCCCGCAGGTGTCGCAAATGGCGAAGGCCGTCATCGAATGGTTGTGGTCATGCGGCTCGGCGCAGGCGACGAAGGAATTGATGCTTTCCAATCGGTGCACGAAGCCCGACTTCACCAGCGTGTCCAACGCGCGATAGACCTGCAGCGGCGCCCGGAAGCCGCGCTCTCGCAGCTGGTCGAGCAAAGTGTAGGCGCTGAGCGGCCCACTGGCGGTCTCGAGCTTCTCGAGCACGCACAGCTGGTTTTTCGTCAGCACATCTCTTGCCGCCATGATCCTGTATCCAACCTGTCCCGCGCCGCTTGTCCCCTGAGATAGCGACGAACAGCCGATTTTGCTACTGTTTCTGCCTGACAAAGACGATATCGCCGCCTTCATGGCCTGAGCGCTCGATCGGACGTCCGCCGCAGTGACGCCAAGGTATCCGCTTCCTGTGGCGCCTTGGCCACGGACAGCCCAGCCTGCGCCCGTCCCGCCGCCAGGATTGTGGCAAGCATCGCCACAAACAGCCATGCGATCGCCCATTGAGCGCTTCTCCTCGCGGTCCCACGGCACCCGCCCGCCCAGCATGGCCATCCCCATCAAAACCCCAGTTCCGCAACGATATTGTCGATTGCGCATGATGGAAATGAGGCGAATGCCGATTGTGGGTTGATCGCCGGCGCAACATTCAAAATACTGACAAAATCCTCAACGAGGGTGGTATCGCTTGGAAATTCGATCGGGCTTGGGGAAGCAATCATGATCAAGTTGACACGGCGGACGCTGCTTGTCGGCACGTCCGCGCTGACGATGGCCGGCATGGTGTCGTTCCGCGCCATGGCCGCATCGCGCACCTATCATGCACTGCTGGTCGCCTGCACCGAATATCCGGCCCTGCCGCAGAAGAACTGGCTGATCGGACCGAAGAACGACGCCGGCCTGGTGCACGAATATCTCCTGAAGAATGTGCCCGATCCGGTGCGGTTCGCACCGGAAAACGTCACGCTGCTCGCCAAGGATGTGCCGGGCGCCAGCGGCCTGCCGACGCATGCGGCGATCAAGACGGCATTGGCGGCACTGGCCGCCAAGGTTCAGCGCGACGATTTCGTCTATCTCCATTTGTCCGGCCACGGCGCGCAGCAGCCGGAGATGGTCAAGGGTGACGAGACCGACGGCCTCGACGAGATTTTCCTGCCCGTCGACATCGAGAAGTGGATCAACCGCGACGCGGGCGTGCCCAACGCGCTGGTCGACAATGAGATCGGCGCCGCGCTCGACGCCATCCGCGAAAAGGGCGCTTTCGTCTGGGTGGTGTTCGATTGCTGCCATTCCGGCACGGCGACGCGCGCCGTCGAAGTCGATGATGAGATGGAGCGCAAGGTCGAGTTCGCCGACCTTGTCGGCGGCAACGACGCCGAGCGCGCCGCGGCCATCAAGGCCTATGACGAGGTGACGTCGTCTGCCGCTTCGCGTGGTCTCGACGACAATGGCGCCCGCAAGCCGGCCTTCAACCTGACCCCGACCGGCGGCGAGCCGATCACAAAGGGCAAACTGGTCGCCTTCTATGCCGCGCAGACGATCGAGACGACGCCAGAAATGCCGCTCCCGAAGGGCACCACCGATGCGCCACGCTTCGGCTTGTTCACCTTTACCATCCTGTCGAAGCTGGCCGAGAACCCCAACGTCACCTATCGCCAGCTCGGCCAGGCCGTGCTGCAGCAATATTCGGCCGACAGCCGCACCCGGCCGACGCCGCTGTTCGAAGGCGAGCTGGATGCGCGCGTATTCGGCACCGACAAGACCGACGCCGTCATGCAGTGGCCGATCGTCATCAAGGACGGCGACGCCACCATCGGCGCCGGACTGCTGCACCGCCTCACACCGGGCAGCAAGCTCGCCATCGTGCCTTCGGCGCTGTCGCCGCTCTCCGATGCGGTCGGCTTCCTGGAAGTGCAGTCGGCGAAGAACCTGGAAAGCCGCGTCAAGCCTGTCGAGTTCGACAAGAAGCCGGCGCTGAGGCTCGCCGACATTCCCGCCAATGCCTATGCACGGGTGGCCGAGATCGCCGTCGACTACAAGCTTGTCGTGGCCCGGCCCGCTGCCGGCAAGGGACTTGAGAAGGAGACCGCACTGGTCAACTCGGTTCTCGACGAACTGGCAGCGGCCAAGGAAACCGGCTTCAACATCGAACTGGTCGACGCCGGCAAAAGCGCCGAGCTTCGCTTCGCCGTGATGCGCGAGAATGCCATTGCCGGTGCTGCCAAGGATGCCACCGACAAGCCGGCGCTTTGGTTCCTGCCGGCATCGGGCGACGTGACCTTGAAGAACGGCAGCAAGCCGCCGCTGATCATCATCCACATGGACGACCGCAAGAAGCTGGCTGATGCAACGGCCAGGAACCTGCGCACGATCTTCCGTGCCACCGGGCTTTCGCGGCTGGCCGCGGCATCCGACTACAAACCTGAAGAGGTCGACGTCGAATTCCAGATCAAACGGCGCGACAAGGACGGCCTTGAGCCGTTGCAGGCCTCGGCGGTGCCGCGCGTGTCGCCGGGCGATGAGGTGCATGTCCTGGCCAAGAACGGCTCGGACCAACTGGTCGACATCAACGTGCTCTATGTCGGCAGCGATTATTCGATCACCCACATCGTTGCCGAGCGTCTCGCCCCGAAGGCAACGCTTGAAGAGGGGCTGCTGGCCTTTACCGACACCAGCTTCGGCATGGAGCGGATGATCGCGGTTCTGACCGAGGCGCCGCCGGAGAGCGAGAAGGAAGACCTGAGCTTCCTGGCACAGGATGGCGTTGCCGCCGCGACACGCGGACTGGGCCCGGCCAGCTTCTCCGATATGCTGACCGATATCGGCATGGCGCCGGCGACCCGCTCGGTCATGCGGCTTGCCGACAAGAGCGGACCGAAGGGCGCGGTGATGATCTTCCCGATGGAAACGGTGCCCCGCGCCTGAGCCGATGCCGGCCCTTTGCGCGGTCGGCGGGATATGAGAACATTCCCGGCCGCGGCCTTGGCGCCCGACGGCCGGACGAACGAATAGGATCGATTGTGAAGAACTCTGTGTTTTCCTGGCGTGGAGCGGTTGCCGGCCTTGCCGGCAGCCTGTTCCTGGTCGCCAATGCCAGCGCCGACGAGGCCTGCGGGCTGTGCGTCAAGCAAATCGTCATCAATTCTGAATTGGCGACCTGCTTTCTCGATCAGTACGATCAGATCGCCAAGAGCGGCAGCGGCGCTGTCGTTGTCGATCTCAGCAACTGTGCCTCGCGCGGTGTGGTCGAGGCCTTGCCCTCACCGAACAAGATCCAGACCGAGCCGGACGTGCAGTTCATGATCTCGCGCCTGCAGCTGCAATGCCTGAAAAAGAAGCTGGAGGCTCCGGGCATCGTGCTGGATCCCTCCGCCACCATCGAACTGGACAGCTGCGGATGAAGAAGCCGGCGGGCAACCCGAGGCAAACAGCAACCGCCGCGCCCGCGAAGGCGCCGGCGGCCAAGGCAGCGCTGCCGGAAACCACCGAGGGCTTTCCGTGGCCGAGCAGCCATGAGATCAAGAAGGAGAGCAATCCCTTCACCGACCGCGACTGGCGCATGCTGGTCTATGCCTGGTCCGGCATGGCAGTGCGTTTCGCCATCATTTTCACCTTGATGTTCTCGGTCTACCAGTATCTGGCCAACCAGGAGCAGAAACGCGTCGAGCAGACAATGTCGCTGGTCGAGCTCTGGGAGAACAAGGATTACCAGCAGGCGCAGCGCGCGCTGAAGGATCGGCTGACCGCACTCAACGCCAAATACGACAATCTGCTGAGCGCCAACCCCTCGCCGACCGAGGAACAGGTGTTCCGGCAGCGCATCGGCATCGAGGCGATGACCGCCGGCGGCGGCGACATGCCGCTTGCCGATTTCAGGGAAAATTTCGACCGCATTGTTTATTTCCTCAACCGCCTGTCCTTCTGCGTCGACGGCGACCTGTGTTCGCATAAAGTCACCGACGCTTATTTCCGCGACTATGCCGTCTCCTTCTGGAGCTACTTTGCCGGCTATATCGACAAGGAGCGCAAGGCGGGTTCGCCCACCTTTGCCGTGGCGATCGAGAGCTACGTGCGCAACGGGCCGCCCTCGGCCGACGCCAAATAGCGATGGGAAACCCGCGATGAGCGTCAGCCTTATGCATGCCTTGCGCTGGCTGGCTATCGCCGGAGCCTTGTCCGCGACTTCGGCCACCCACGCCGAAGAGGCGCGGGACTTCCATCTCGATCTCGACACTGGCGGCCACAGTGCCCAGGTCACCGATCTCGCTTTCACGCCTGACGGCGAAGACCTCGTCTCCGCCTCCAGCGACAAGACGATCCGCATCTGGGATTGGCAAAGCGGTGTGACGCTGCGCACCATTCGCGGCTATCTCGGCAATGGCAGCGACGGCAAGATCTTCGCGGTCGCGATCTCACCGGATGGCAAGACGATCGCCGCCGGCGGCTATTTCGGCGCCAGCCTTGGCGACAAGCCGCCCTACGGCGATATCAGGCTGTTCGATTTCGCCACCGGCAAGATCAAGGCCGTGCTCAAGGCGGCCGATTACGCGACCTATGATCTTGCCTTCTCGCCCGATGGCACGACACTAGCCGCGGGCGGTGCCGACGGTGTCGTCTATCTCTGGAAATCCGACGACAAATCCGCTGCCGGCTGGACACTGGACAAGAAGCTCGACGCCGATTCCTGGCACATCGACAAGCTTGCCTTCGCCGCTTCGGGAACCCGCCTGGCGGCGACGACCACCGACAACGGCATCCGGCTCTGGGACATCGCGAAGGGCGAGGAGATAGCCTTGCCCGCCGAGGCCGAGCCGCTGCGCGACATCAGCGTCATGGCGCTCGCCGTGTCGCAGGACGGCAGCCTGTTCGCCACCGGTAGCAAGGATGGACAGGTCCAGCTCTGGCGCGCGGCGGACGGCACGCTGGCACGCTCCATGCCAGGCCAGGACTTCCTCATCGGCTCGCTGACCTTCGCCAAGGGCGCACGGCTGATTGCATCCTGCGGCTATCGCTGCGCCGACAAGCATCGCTCAGTGGTCTGGAACACCGACACAGGCGCGCCATTGCTCGACTATACCGGACATGACGGCACCGTTTACGCCAGCACCGCCAATGCCGACGGCTCGCTGGTGGCAACCGCCGGCGGTACCCGCAATGCCATCCAGGTATGGGATCCTGCGACGGGCGAACGCAAGGCGCTGCTGCAAGGAAGCGGCGAGCCGGTGACCGCCGTCGGGCTCGACGCCGCCAATGGCATCATCGCCTGGAGCAATACCAACCCCTGCCCCGAGCGCGTTTCCTGCCCGGAATTGCAAGGCGAACTGGCCAAGGCACTGGCTTTGCCCACGGTGGACCGCTTCTTCGACAATCCGCAAACGGTGGCACAGCCGGACGCTTTCACCCGCGCCACACTTGCCGACGGCCAGTGGTCGCTGCGTGCGGCAGCCGGTGGCAAGGACGCGCTGGAAAATGCGGTGCTGGAGATCACCAACGGCGGCAAGGTGGTGCGTAGCATCGAAAACGACGCCACCAACGGCTTTGTCCATTCCGCCTACACGCTGATCGACAGTGGCCTCGGCCTGATCACCGGCGGCAATGACGGAACACTGCTCGAATATCGGACGGCGACCGCTAAGGTGTCGGGCGAATTCACCGGCCACACCGGCGAGATCAACGCCATGGTTGCCTCGGAGAAGGCCGGCCTGCTGGTTACCGGCAGCGCCGACCAGACATTGCGGCTGTGGAACCTGAAGACGCACGAGCTGATCGTGTCGATGTTCTTTGCCGGCTCTGAGTGGATCGCCTGGATGCCGCAGGGCTACTACTATTCATCCGACGAAGGCGACAAGTTGATCGGCTGGCAGGTCAACCAGGGCCGCGACCACGAAGGCCGCTTCATCCGCGCCGGCCAGTTGAAGAAGTATCTCTGGAGCCCGGAAATGGTGCGCCGGGCCATCATCCTGCGCAGCGCCAAGCAGGCGGTGAAGGAAATGCGGCCGGGCGTCGACAACGAGCTGCAGAAACTTCTGCAGCGCAAGCCGCCGGAATTCAATCTCCGCCTCGCCGCCGATCAAAGCAATGTCCGCGAAGGCTATGTCGCGGTGGAAATCATCGGCGCCAAGGAAGCCGGCACCGACGTCGCCGGCTTCTCCGTCCTGTCCAACAGCCGCAATGTCGGCGATGTCACCACGCGTTCGGTGGATGGCGGCGGCAGCACGATTGTCGAGGTGCCGGTCGAGAATGGCCAGAACACCATCCGCATCACCGGCACCAATGAATATGGCTACCTGACCGAACGCAGCGTGACGGCGCTGGCGAAAAAGACCGAGAAGGCCGAAAACAGGGGCAAGCTCTATGTCGCGGTCATCGGCGTCGACAAATATCCGTTCCTGACCGACGCCTGTTCGGGCCATGCCTGCGATCTGCGCTACCCCGTTGATGATGCGACGGAATTCCTCAAGGTGATTTCGGAAAAATCGGCGCCGCTGTTTTCGTCGATGGAATCACTGGTGCTAGTCAACCGCGAAGCGCTGGACGAAGCCCCCGACAAGGCCAAGCAGACCTATCTGGTCGCCAGTGCCGACGGTATCATGGAGCCGGACTCTCACACGATCGACGACCAGCTCGCCGATTTCCTCGACAAGCCGGGCGAGCACGACACGACCATCATCTTCGTCGCCGGCCATGGCATCAACATCGACGAGGACTACTATTTCATCCCGACCGACGGCCGCAAACAGGATGCCGAGCGCTGGAAACGATCCTCGCTGGTCGACTGGAGCGACATCCAGAAATCGGTGGAGCGGGCCAAGGGCATGCGCTTCATGCTGCTCGACACCTGCCATGCCGCCAATGCCTTCAACCCGCGCCTGGAAAAGGACGCGCAGGACGCCCGCATCGTCGTCTTCTCGGCCACCGCCGCCAACAACACCGCCGCCGAATTGCCGGAACTGGGCCACGGCGTCTTCACCTATTCGATCCTCGAAGGCCTGCGCGGTCAGGCCAAAACGTCCGACAGCGGCGTCACGCTGTTCGGCCTTGCCGACTATATTTCGCGCGAAGTGGTGCGGCTGACGTCGGCCCGGCAAAAGCCGTTCTACTATGTCGGCGGCGTGGAGAATATCGTCCTGGCCGAGCCATGAGGGACTAGCTCTGCGCCAGGACACCCCCCTCTGTCCTGCCGGACATCTCCCCCTCAAGGGGGGAGATCGGTTGCTTCATTGGCGATGCCTTCTTCTTCAACCCCAGAGATTGGCGAAAGCCGCAAAACACCTGATCTCCCACCTTGAGGGGGAGATGTCCGGCAGGACAGAGGGGGGCAGGCTGGGCGCCGCCATTCGGGACATTTTATTGGCAATCCTCATTGCTCTGTTCCCCGTCTCCGCCTTCGCCGCACCCTTCGTCTGTCTGGCGGGCTCCGAGAACTTCCCGCCTTTCTACGACGATGCCGCGCTGTTCAAGGACGCCATCGTCAAGGTCGCCGACGTCGAGCCTTCCAACCAGCGACTGACAGGCATCGTGGTGCCGCATCACCTTCTGGCCGCCGATCTTGTCGCGCTTGGTTTCCATGCCGCTTCCGGCTTCCGCTACAAGCGCATCATCATCCTGTCGCCGGATCATTTTCACAAGACGCAGAAGCTCTACGCCACCACGCTGCGCGGCTTCGATACGGTGCTCGGCCCAGTCGCCGCCGACACGCAGGCGGTGCGCCTGCTCGAAGCCAACAGCGGCATGGTTGAGGACTCCTGCCTGTTCGACAAGGAGCACGGCGTGCGCGCCATGCTGCCGTTCCTGCACCACTATTTCCCGGAGGCGAAGATCGTGCCGGTGGCGATGTCGGTGAAAGCCAAGCGCGGCGACTGGGACAGGCTGGCTGAAGCCCTGAAACCGATCGTCGACGGCGACACGCTGATCGTCGAGTCCACCGATTTCTCACACTACCTGCCGCAGCACGATTCCCGCCGTTTCGACCAGCAGTCGCTGAACATGCTGGCCGCCGCGTCGCTCGACGGCATAGCGGGCCTTCGCCAGCCGGATCACGCCGATTCTGTCGGAGCGCTCTACATCCAGACCAGGCTGCAGCGGGAGCTGTTCGGCGCCCAGCCGCTTGTGGTCGCCAATGAGAATTCGCAGGAGCACACCACGGATTATGTCAAGCGGACCACGAGCTATGTCGTGGCTCTGTTTGGCGCCTTCGGCCCCGGCTTCAACAGCCCGGCCCGGGCAAAGGACAAGATCTACTATTTCGCCGGCGACGTGAATTTTGGCCGGGCCATGAAAAAGATCCTGCTGCGCGATGGCGTCGCGGACCGCATCGTCGACAGCGTGTTGGGCTTGACCCGATCTCGGCCGCTCATTGTCAATCTCGAAGGCGTCATCCTGCCCAATGTGCCGGAAGCGATCGACGACATGACGCTGGCGATGCCGCAGGGGCTGGCCATCGACATGCTGAAGAAGCTTCATGTCGCCGGCGTCGGCCTCGCCAACAACCACGCCTTCGATCTTGGTCCATCGGGCTATGCCGAGACATTGCGTGCGCTGGAGGAGGCCGGCATCCCGCATTTCGGCCAGGGCGAGACGCTGGCACTTCCCGATCTCGACCTCGTCGGCCTGACGGATATCGACACGAATGGCTCGAAGAACACCGATCTGCTGACGCCTGCCTTGCTTGACCGGCTGCTGCATGAGACCGCCGAACGGCCTGTGGTCGCCTTCGTCCACTGGGGGCGGGAGTACAAGACCGTACCATCGCCGCGCGAAGATGCACTGGCAGACCAGATGCGGCTGCGCGGCGTCTCGGCCATTGTTGGTGGCCATCCCCATGTGTCGAGCGAGACGATCGTGCCGCTTGGCGGCGGCGATGTCGCCGAAATCTATTCGCTTGGCAATTTCCTGTTCGACCAAAAAGCCGCGCGCTCGTCAGGCTCGATGCTGGAGCTACGCGTCTTTGCCCAAGGCACCATCTTCGCCCGTCTCATTCCGTTGCCCAACTACTTCGAGATGGGACGGAGATAGGTGAGGATCAGGGGATGTAGAGATTCAGGTCAGGCCGAGCTGAGAATGGTGGTCTCTGAGAACCGGAGCGGAGCGTACGTTTGGGTACGTGAGCACCGGAAGCGGAGGAGACCGCCATTCGCAAGCCGGCATCACCTGAATATCAATATGCCTAGCCGCAGCCGACCATCTCGCGTGGCAGATAACACGCAGCCGGCTCGGTCTTGGTCTCGAACAGCGACTGTTTCGGCCGGAAATAGAAGAAGGTCACCGGCTTGCTCTCGCGCACGCTGCCATCGGCGAAATGCGCGGCGATGCTGAAGCTGTGAATCGACGACATTGACGACCACATTTTCAGCCGCGCCGTATAGGCGCTGACATTCTTGTTGCCGCGCATCGGCATGGCAATGGTGTAGTCGTGCTTGCCGATCGGGAACTCGATGTTCTGGTAGCGCATGGCTTCCGGCGTGCCGCCACCACCGTCGCCACATTCGGCCATCGATTCCGGAGTTTCGAAAACCGCCATGGTCACCGAGGTGCGGAACGCCTCGCTCTGCTGGTAGACATGGCCTTCGTCATCCGCCCACGAATAGTCGAACTTGCCGATCGCATTCAGCGTCATCGCCTGCTGCATATTGCCGAGATAGTCGCCAACCTCGCCGAACTTGATCTTGTTGGTGAGCTGGCTGCGGCAGACATTGAGACTGTCAACCGAGGGACAGGGAAACCGCCCCGTCTCCAGGCTGGCGGTGTCGACGCCGGCCTCCGTCAGCACGCTCTTGATCGACACGTCGACGCCTTCCCCGAAACTGCCAACATCCTTGGTAAACATGCGGCTCGGCTCGCCGGTCGGATTGCCGTCTTCATCGACCGACGTGAACTGGATCGACATCTTCATGTCCTTGGCGTCGCCCCAGCCATTGTTGATGATCGAGAAATCGGGGCGGAATCCGACACAGCCGAAATGCTCCGATATCGACAGCATCGGCTTGCGATAGGCGTCGCTCGACGCCACTTTCATTTCCAGGCTGTCGAGCTTGACCCTGGATTGGTCAGTGGTTTTCAGGTCGACCTCGGCAAAAGCCGGCGTGTCCTCCCAGTCCCTGCTGCCATAGACATTGTTTGTCGTGATCTGACCGGTGCCGTTCCAGCTGTCATTGTCTTCGTCCGCCAACGGGTAGATCGCGATGTCCTCGTCGCGCACCAGATGCTGATACTGCATGTCGGATTGCTGCGTCATGCGCTGGTCGACGACGACGCCGATCTCGACCTTGCCGGCATCGCCGCCGCCGGTCTGCGCCTTGAGCAGCCCGCTCACCCTGGCATCGGCCAAGACATCGGGACGCGAGCCGCCGATCTCCTTGCCCATCGCCCATTGCGATTCATAGATGGTGCCGCCGGCGAGCCGCGTGCTTCCCTTGCCGTCCTTCAGCCCCTTCACGAATGAGCCGGCAAAGATCTCGCCCGTCCTCGACAGCAACCGGCCTTTGCCATTCGGCACACCTGCGACGAACTGCCCCTCGTAGCGGTTGCCCTCGGCATCGACATGGACGCCGCCGCCTTTGAGTTCGCCGGCAAGCCATTGGCCTTCGAAAACCTCGCCCGAGCGAAGCTCCAGCCTGCCCTGGCCATCCGGCCGGCCATTCCTGACCTCGCCGAAATAGCTCGAATAGACGGTTTTGGGGTCGTAGCTCGCCGAACCGCGCACGCGCCAGATGAGCCTGCCCTTGCCATTGACTGTGCCGTCGGCGGCGATGGTCCGATCGGGTGACTGGCCCGCTGCCGGTTCCCAGACGAAATCGAGGTTCTTCTCAGGCTGGGAATCCCATACCCGCACCGTTCTGCGCAGCACCGAGCGGGTCTCGCTTTGGTAGAGGACCTGCACTCGTTCGGCCCAGGCGCCGCCCGAGCGTGCAGCGTCATTCCCGGCGAATGCCGATGCCGACACCAGCACGGCCAGCATCGAAGCGGCCGCCATTGCCTTGATCCTGAAGATCGTCTTCGCCCGCGCCATTCTTCCCACCTTGTGGATCGCCCCAACCCCTTGGGTGACCAAGCGTAATCGGCGACGCCGGCTGGCGCAAGGGAAGCGCAATTCAAAGGCGAATCAAGAAAAAAGGCGGCGGGATTGTCCCGCCGCCTTTGATTTCACCGTGAATTCCGCAGCGACTATTTATAGAGGCTGTTGATCCACTGGATGTTGGCGGCGTTCAGACGCACGGCGGTGTTGGCATCCGGGCTTTCGGCCACGTTCACGCCGGTGATGATGCGCTGCTTGGAGTTGTTGTCATAGGCGTAGACCGAGCTGCCGCTCGACCCCGGGAACGTGTCGCAGTCATACTGAAAATACTCCGCGCCGATGTTCTCGGCCTTCACTTCGCAGCTTGCCTTCCACATCGTGCCCATCGGCTTGTCGCCGGGGTAGCCAACGAGGTTGGCGGTGAAGTCGCCAAGATCGTCATAGTTGGCATAGCCCAGCCAGCCGAGGTTGGTGCCGACATCCTGCTTGAGCGTAATGATGCCGAGATCCCACGGGATGACCGAACCATAGTAGCCCTGATAGTTGTCGATGAAGCCCTGCAGCACATAGGCGCTTTCATAGGTGAAGGCACCGAACGGCGCGTCGTCGGCGGTGCTGCCGTTAAGGCCTGGCACGAACAGATAGTCCGAGAGCCAGTCCTTGTCCTCATGGCTGTAGAGGCAGTGCGCCGCGGTAAGCACGGTGCGCGGGCCGATCAGCGTTGCCGAACAGCTGCCAAAGCTGCCCGTCTTCGGCGACTTGGCCTCGAGATATCCGATCGCGCTGAACGGATAGGTCTTGGTGTTCTTGACCTGCTCGCGATCATCCGTTCCGAACACCTGGCGGCCGGCTTCGCCTTCGCCAAGACCCGGGTCCTCGGTCTTGCGCTGAGTCCCTGCCGCCCCATCCGCCGGCGCATTCAGCTGCTTGAGAATCAGGTCTCTCAGCGCTTCGTTCGCCTCGATCTTGATTTCCTTGCCATCGGCGGAACGTCCAACGATGCCATAGGATTTGACAACCGTTGCCTCGTCGGTAAGCGGCGCGGCGCGGTTGTCTTCGTCAGTCAGTGTCGGCGGCGCGATTGGCTTTGCCCGCCCAGGCTTGTAGTCACCTGAAGTTACGTCCCGCATGCTTTCGCCATTGCCGGCACTGGCGGAGCCAGGGTCGGCGGCGAAAGCCGGGGCAGTCCACAGTGCGGTGGAAAGCAATGCGGATGCAATGAGTACGTTTGTCAGTTTTGTCATGGTGAGACTCTCCCAAAAGTCAGCAAGGACTGGATCAAAATACAGAAATATTGTCGAGATCGTGGTGATGCCGAAAAATGAATTTGGTTACCAGCACCTGAACCTGATCATCGCCCCACGCGGACGGTCTAAGGCCCCCGCCAAAGACACCCGCACGACATACTGCCTAAATTAATACAACATTGGAATGACAAATCGCTTCCACGTAGCCCGTGGGGGGCTATAGGGTTTTGAACGGCTTCCGTACAGGAAAGCGATCCGCGAAGCGATGCCTGACGGGCAGGCGCGGTTTTGCTGACCATGTGTCGGCTGGCCTGTTCGGGAACGTGTCTCAGGAGGATTTCAGGTGCACATTATCCATCGGTTCAGGCCGATCGCCGCAGCGTCGCTGCTCGGCATCGCCGCGGCTCTTGCAGCCGTAAACACCACCCAGGCGGACGAAGGCGCCGCCCGGCCGGAAGCAGCCGTGTCGCCCATGGAGCGGGTGGCGGCGGCCAGGGCCAAGGCGCTTGCCGAAAACCCTGACAGCACCGACCGCGTCTATGGCGGCAATCAAGCCGAGAAGGGTGCCTATCCGTTCCAGGTGGCGCTGCTCACTACGAACCGGCTTGACCAGAGCCCGGCCTCGCAGGCGAACGCCCAGTTTTGCGGCGGCAGCCTCATCGCCCCGGAATGGGTGCTGACCGCGGCGCACTGCCTCAACGACAAGGGCCAACCGATTTCGCCCGACTCCGTCACCGTTCTGACAGGCGCCACCGACCTTAGCGAGGGCAAGCGCCACAAGGTGCTGCAGGTCATTGTCAACGAGGGCTACAGCGACCAGACTCTGGACAACGATCTTGGCCTGCTGAGGCTCGCTGAACCGGCCGATGCGCCGACCATCAAGCTCGCCCATGAGGCGACGCCCGATACCGGCAAGACCACCGTCACCGGCTGGGGCAAGATGCAGGATGGCACGTTTCCGACCACGCTGATGGTTGCCGATCTCGATCTGCAGCCCAACAAGGCCTGCAACAGCGGCATCAAGGCGATCTATGCACATGATCTGAAGGCAGCACTGGGCGACCTGTCGCACCGCATGCGCTACTCGGAAAAGGGCATCGATGCGGCCGCCAACGCGATTGCCGCCGACATGACCGACCCGCTGACCAGCAACATGATCTGCGCCGGCACCACCAGCGGCGTGCGCGATGCCTGCAACGGCGACAGCGGCGGCCCTCTGTTCATGACCGGCACCGGCGGCCCGGTTCAGGTCGGCGTCGTCAGCTGGGGCGACGGCCCGGCCGACGGCAGCGCCGCCTGCGGCCACAAGGACGCCTACGGCATCTACACCCGGCTGGCCAACTACACCGGCTGGATCGAGACCAAGATGAAGTCGCCGGCTCCCGCACCGGACAAGCCGAAGGCAGGACTGGGCACGGCGCAGAAGCCGGCCACGCCCTGACACCTGGCGAAGGTAAATGCAAAACGGCGGGAGCATTCCCGCCGTTTCATTTCCCAGCTATTCCGGTGAGCCGATTACTTGCGAGCCGGCCCATTGCGTTCCGCCGAAGCGGCCCACAGATTGATGTCGGACTCGCGTGCGTAGGTGTCGATCTCGGCGAGTTCGGCATCGCTGAACTCGAGTGCTTTCAACGCCCCGACGCAATCCTCGACCTGTTCGGGCCGGCTGGCGCCGATCAGGGCCGAAGTCACCCTGCCCTTGCGCAGCACCCAGGCCAGCGCCATCTGCGCCAGCGTCTGGCCACGGCGCCCGGCGATCGCGTTGAGCGCCTCGATGTTGGCGATCGCGTTGTCGTTGATGAAGGCCGTCTTCAACGACTTGCCCTGCGAGGCACGGCTGCCTTCCGGAATGCCGCCGAGATATTTGTTGGTCAGCATGCCTTGCGCCAGCGGCGAGAACACGATGGAACCGACGCCAAGCCCTTCCAGCGTGTCGAGCAGGCCATCTTCCTCGACCCAGCGGTTCAGCATCGAGTAGCTCGGCTGGTGAATGACGCAGGGCGTGCCGAGCTGCTTCAGGATGTCGGCGGCTTCGCGCGTGCGCTGTGAATTGTAGGACGAGATGCCGGCATATTGCGCCCGGCCCGAGCGCACGGCGTGATCAAGCGCGCCCATCGTCTCTTCCAGTGGCGTGTCGGGATCAAAGCGGTGCGAATAGAAGATGTCGACATAGTCGAGACCCATCCGCTTGAGGCTCTGGTCGAGACTGGCCAGCATGTATTTGCGACCGCCCCATTCGCCGTACGGCCCGGCCCACATCTCATAGCCGGCCTTGGTCGAGATGATCATTTCGTCGCGGTAGCCGGCGAAATCGGTGCGTAGGATTTCGCCGAAGGCGGTCTCCGCCGAGCCGGGCGGCGGCCCGTAATTGTTTGCGAGATCGAAATGCGTGATGCCGAGATCGAAGGCCTTGCGGGCAATTGCCTGCTTGGTCTTGTGCGGCGTGTCATCGCCGAAATTGTGCCACAGCCCAAGCGAGATCGCCGGCAGTTTCAGGCCGGAGCGACCGCAGCGGTTGTAGATCATTTTCTCGTAGCGGTTTTCGGCGGGGATGTAGGGCATCGGGGATTTCCTCAAATTGAAACGAGCCAAGGCACCGCCAAACGCGATGAGTCGGCTCTGCCCCTCACCCTTACCCTCTCCCCGCCGCAACGGGGAGAGGGTAGCGCGAACGTTCGTGACGGCGCTGCCCTATTTCTTCGCCAGGAGCTCTTTCGCTTCCTTGACGCCGAGCGCCGCGGGACGCTCGCACGTGGTCTGCATGGCCACGAACTTGCCGCTTTCCCCGGACCGCAACAATCCGGTCATCACGTCGACGGCATGCAGCGCCAGCTCCATCGAGCAGCGGTGTGGCCGCCCCTCGACGATCGCCAGGGCCATGTCGGCAAGGCCGGCCGTGCGGTAATTGGCCATCATGCCTTGTCCGTGCATCTCGTTGGGCACGCTGAACGGGTGAGGCCATTTCGGCAGTTTCTTGACCGGCTTGGCCGCCTCGGTGAAGCGCACGTCGCCGCCGAAGAAGTTGGGATCCGGCACGAACACCGTGCCGCCCTCGCCATAAAGCTCCATCGGCGCGTGGCCATGGCCCCAGACATCCCAGCTGGTGTTGAGCGTCACCACGGCGCCATTCTCGAATTCCATCACGCCGTGGATGGTGGTCGGCGTGTTCACTGGGATTTTTTCGCCCGCACGCGGCTTGGAGGAGATCGTCCGCTCCTTGGCCGGGGTCGTGGCAAAAGCCGCCACCTGTTTCACCGGTCCGCTCAGCTGGATCAGATTGGTGATGTAATAAGGTCCAATATCGAGCACCGGCCCCGCGCCCGGTTGGAAGAAGAAGTCCGGATTGGGATGCCAGTGCTCCATGCCGTGGCTCATCACATGGCAGGTGCCGCTGGTGATCCGGCCGAGCTTGCCGGTGTCGATCAGGTTGCGGACCAGCTGGTGCGCGCCACCCAGGAACGTGTCGGGCGCCGACCCGACACGCAGGCCTTTTTTCTCGGCCCGCTTCTTCAGATCGAGCCCTTCCTTGACGGACAGCACGAACGGCTTTTCCGAATAGACATGCTTGCCGGCATCGAGCACCTGTTTCGACACGTCGAAATGCACCGCGGGAATGGTCAGGTTGACGATGATATCTATGTCGTCAGCCTGCAGCAGCCCCTCGACGGTCTCGGCGCGCAGCTTGAATTCCTTTGCCCGCGCCCTCGCCGCATCCATGTTGATATCTGCACAGGCACGCATTTCGATGCCGCGAAACAGCGGCGCCAGCGAGAAGTACGCCTTTGAAATATTGCCGCAGCCGATGACGCCGACCCCGAGTTTCTTTGCCATGATCGTTGCTCCTAGTAGGTCTTGGCGGCTGCGATCGAGCGGCGTGCGAAACGCTCGATGTCGTTTGGATTGTCCTGTTCCATGATGAAATATTTGGCAGGACTGTTGGCGCGCAGCGCCTTGATCAGGCCCGCCCAGTCGATAATGCCGTGGCCGACATCCGACCAGCCATCCTCATCCAGCCCCTCGCCGGGCTTGGCCATGTCCTTCACGTGGACAGCCAGGATGCGCTTGCCGTGCTTTTCAATCCAGGGCAGCGGGTCGGCGCCACCGCGCACCACCCAGGCAACGTCCATCTCCCAGCCGATGTCGGGCGCCGCCGACAGGATGTGATCCTGCGGCAGCGAGCCGTCGGCCAGTGCCTTGAACTCGAAATCATGATTGTGCCAGGCAAAGCCGTAGCCGGCCTTTTTCGCGGCTTCGCCAACCTTGGCCAGCCGCGCGCCGAAGTCTTTCCAGCCGGCCGCATCGGTCGGCCTGGCCTCGGCGACCAGGTAGGGGCAGATCAAAAGCTTGATGCCGAGCGTATCGGCGATTTTGCGCACGCCGTGGAAATCGTTCTCGAGCGCGTCGATGGAAAAATGCCCGGTCGGCATGGCCAGGCCATTCTTGTCAAGTTCGGCGCGAAAAGCCTTCGGGTCGTCATAGACGCCGCCATAGCCTTCAACCTCCTTGTAGCCGAGCTTGCCGAGCGTGTTGAGCACGCCGTCCCAGGGCAGGAAATTGCGGGCGCTGTAGAGTTGGAATGACCAGTTCATCGTCTCTGTCCGTTTTGCTTGGGGATGGATGGTTCTTGGGAGTTCTAGGGAATTACAGGCGGCTGCCGGTTGCGATATCGAACAGCGAGGCGCGCATGGGATCGAAGCCGACCGTCACCGCCTCATCGTTCTTGGGTGTACGTTCGGAGGTGACCCGGACACTGAACCTCTGTTGGGCGAAATTCAGCCAGACCAATGTGTCGGAGCCCATCGGCTCGACCACCTCGACATTGGCCGCTGTCGAAAACGGCCAGCCCGTGCCGCTGTTCAAACTTACATGCTCGGGCCTGATGCCGAACACGACAGGCCCTGGTGACGGCTGCCCGTCGAAATCATAGGTGCCGAGAGGAATCTTGAGGCCGTTGGATGCGAAGTGCCAGCCGCCATTCTCGTTGACCAACTGCCCTTCGAGAAAATTCATCGCCGGCGAGCCGAGAAAGCCGGCGACGAAACGGTTGACCGGACGGTTGTAGATGGTCTGCGGCGCATCGAGTTGCTGGATCACCCCGCCCTTCATCACCGCGATGCGGTCGGCCAGCGTCATCGCCTCGATCTGGTCGTGGGTGACATAGATCATGGTGTTCTGCAGCTTGCGATGCAGCAGCTTGATCTCGACACGCAATTCGGCGCGCAGCTTGGCATCGAGATTGGACAGCGGCTCGTCGAACAGGAACACGTCGACGTCGCGCACCAGCGCCCGCCCGATCGCGACGCGCTGACGCTGGCCGCCCGAAAGCGCCGCCGGCTTGCGTTGCAGCAAGGGCTCGATCTGCAGGATTTCAGCGGCACGCGCGATGCGCTTGGCGATCTCGTCCTTGGGCGTGCCGGCAACGCGCAGCCCGAAGGACAGGTTCTTCTCCACCGTCATCTGCGGATAGAGCGCATAGGACTGGAACACCATGCCGATGCCACGGTCCTTCGGCTCTTCCCAGGTGACGTTCTTGCCCTTGATGAAGATGCGGCCTTCCGAGACGTCGAGCAGGCCGGCAATGCAGTTGAGCAAGGTTGACTTGCCGCAGCCGGAGGGGCCGAGCAGCACGATGAACTCGCCCTCGGCGACATCGAGATTGAGCGTCTGCAGCACCGAGACCGCGCCGAAATTCAGCGACAGCTCCTGGATTGAAACGCTGGTACCGTTCATTGTCATCGCGGTTATCCCTTCACCGCGCCGGCGGCGATGCCGCGCACGAACAGTTTTCCGGAAACGAAATAGACGATCAACGGCACCAGGCCGGTGATGAGCGTCGCGGCCATGTTGACGTTGTATTCCTTCACGCCCTGCACCGAATTGACGATGTTGTTGAGCTGCACCGTCATCGGATAGGTGTCGGGCTTGGTGTAGATGACGCCGAACAGGAAGTCGTTCCAGATACCGGTCACCTGCAGGATGATGGCGACGACGAAGATCGGCAGCGACATCGGCAGCATGATGCGGAAATAGATGCCCCAGAAGCCGGCGCCATCGACACGCGCCGCGCGGAACAGTTCCTCCGGCATCGACGAGAAATAGTTTCGGAACAACAGCGTCAGGATCGGCATGCCGAAGATCGAATGCACGAGGATCAGGCCCCAGATGGTGCCGTAGAGGCCGATCTCGCGCAGGATGATGACGATCGGGTAGATCATCACCTGATAGGGGATGAAGGCGCCGACGATCAGGATGGTGAAGAACAGGTCGGCACCCTTGAAGCGCCAGTTGGCCAGCGCATAGCCGTTGACCGAGGCGATGGCGATCGACAGCAGCACCGACGGCACGGTGATCCGCACCGAATTCCAGAAGCCGCGCGACAGCCCGTCGCAATTGAGGCCGGTGCAGGCGGTCGACCAGGCCTTGACCCATGGCTCGAAGGTGATCTCCAGCGGCGGCGAGAAGATGTTGCCGAGCCGGATTTCCGGCATGCCTTTGAGCGAGGTGACGACCATCACGTAGAGCGGCAGCAGATAATAGGCCGCCACCACGAACAGGGTGCCGTAGAGAAAGATATTGCGACGCGAAAACACGTGGCGCGGCTTCGGGCCATGGGGCCCGGTGATATCAGCTGGCGTAACGGCGGCAACCGTTGGGCCCGGGGCAGCAATATGGCTCATTTGCGCCTCCCGAATTCCAGATAGGCCCACGGCACGATGACGATGATCACCGACAGAAGCATCATGGTTGAGGCGGCAAAACCCTGGCCGAGGTTCTGGGCGTGGAACATGTATTCGTAGACATATTTCGCCGGCACTTCCGACGAGATGCCCGGGCCGCCGCTGGTCTGGGCCACGACCAGGTCGTAGACCTTGACGATGCTGGCGGCGATGATCACCAGCGTGGTGATCAACACCGGCCGCATCATCGGAATGATGATGAACAGATAGGTCTTCCAGGTCGGGATCCCGTCCACCCGCGCCGCCTTCCAGATGTCTTCGTCGATGCCGCGTAGGCCGGCCAGCATCAGGCACATGACGAGCCCCGTTCCTTGCCAGAGGGCCGCGATCAGGATGCCGTAGATGACGATGGTGGAATCATAAAGCGGGTCGAAGGCGAAGTCGGTCCAGCCGAGCGAGCGCACCACGTGCTGGACGCCGAAGTTCGGATTGAGGATCCATTGCCAGACCAGCCCGGTGACGATGAAGGACAGCGCGAACGGATAGAGGAAGATGGTGCGGAACGTGTCCTCGAAGCGGATTTTCTGGTCGAGCAATGCCGCCAGCAGGAAGCCGATCAGCAGCGAGAAGACGAGCATGCAGGCGCCATAGATGGCCAGGTTCTCGACCGCCACCAGCCAGCGCGGCGTCGCCCACAGCCGATAGTACTGGTCAAGGCCGACGAAATTCAGCCGCGGCAGCAGCCTGGAATCGGTGAAGGAATAGACGACCGTCCAGATAGTGCCACCAAGGAAGATGACCAGCGCGTTGAGGATCATCGGGATCGACGCAATCTTGGCGTTGAGATTGCGAAACAAACGGCTGGGCCGCCTGGATGCCTGTTCGTTCATGGGATGCGCCTCGCTGGACAGGACCGCGTTGCGGCTTGCCTCCGGCCCCGTGTCGGGAGCCGGAGGATCGGTGCGATAGAGACCGTCAATCGGCCTTCGAGACGATGTCGGCGAAGCGCTTCTGGGCATCTTCGGGCGTCATTGTCGGCGTTGCGAAGAATTCGGCGAACAGGTCGTTGACCTGGGTCAGCGAATCCTCGGTCATCAGCTGGTTGGTGTCGGGAATGGTGTTGCCCTTGGCCAGGATGTCGAGGCCCTTCTTCATGCAGTCATTGGCGGCGTTGAGATCGACATCGCCGCGCACCGGCAGCGAGCCTTTCTTCAGGTTGAAGGCAACCTGCGTGGCCGGTGAAAGCATGGTCGAGGCCAGCACTTCCTGCGCCTTCGCCTTGTCCGCGTCCTTGAGCAGCGGGAAGTAGAAGGAATCGCCACCAGTCTGGATCACGGCATTGACGCCGAGACCCGGCAGGCAGGTGTAATCCTTGCCGGCGGTCTGCCCGGCCACCTGGAATTCGCCCTGCGCCCAGTCGCCCATGATCTGGCCACCGGCCTGGCCGGTGATGACCAGATTGGTCGCCTGGTTCCAGTCCTGAACCTTGGATTTCGCCTGCATCTTGCGCGCGTCGTCGGCGGCCTTGAACACCTTGGCCACTTCCGGTCCGCCGGCAACCTTGGCGTCCTTGTCGCCATAGACCTTCTTGTAGATGTCGGGGCCGCCGATCGCCACCATCAGCACCTGGAAGGCGCCTGAGGTCTGCCAGGCCTGCGGGCCGACGGCGAGCGGGATCTTGCCGGCCTTTTCGAGCGCCGGCGCGGCGGCGACAAATTCATCCCAGTTCTTCGGCACCGGCACGCCTGCGTCGGCGAATGCCTTGTTGGAGAGCCACAGCCACTGCCAGGAATGGATATTGACCGGGATGCAATAGACCTTGCCGTCGACCGTGCACTCATTGAGCAGGCTGGCGGGGCGGATGACGTCCTTCCAATGCTCCTTGGTGGCAAGGTCGGTCAGGTCGCGCATCAGTCCGGCCTTCACCAGTTCCTCGGCCTGGCGGCCATGATTGAACTGGGTGGCGCCCATCGGATCGCCGCCGGTGATGCGGCTGATCATGATCGGCCGCGCGGTGTCGCCGGAGCCGGCAATGGCGCCGTCGACCCAGTGATTGCCGGTGGCGTCGAAAGCCTTGGCGAATTCGGCGACCGCCGCCGCCTCGCCGCCGGAGGTCCACCAATGGGTGACTTCCAGATCCGTCGCCGCCGCAGGACCGGCAAACTGTAGCGCGGCCGTAGCTGCCAGCGCGGCAGTCATCAGTTTGTATCGCATTTCGGTTCCTCCCAGAATCTGAAACGTTACAGATTTTCGATACGGCAATTGTGCAAGCGGCGCAACCCCTCGGGTAAAGGCAGCTCCAATTTTTTTCGGCGCCCGAATAAATTCACCTGAATAGGGGTGCGGTGCTGCACCGCAACAGCCGAAGTTGCGCTGCAAAACGATGCTGCGGTGCATAAAAGCCGGAAAAGACTCACCTGGAGCTCATCCCCTCTGAATCTTCAGCGTTTTTCTGCCAGCTCAGGCGGCCCCTTGGGAGCAGTCCGATATGAGCCTTTCACGGCGACAGTGACAATCTGTAACGTTTCAGTATACTGGAGCCTCGCTGGGCGAGGAAACGCACCGCGGCATGATCCGGCGATTGCCGGCCTGCCCTGCGGCTGCTATGCGCCTGACGGGCGGGACGAATGGACAGACAGCGCACAGACCGAGACGACGAGGCGACGGCGAAAGGCAGGCCGACGCTCAAGACGCTCGCCTTCATGACCGGGCTGGGGGTGACCACCGTTTCGCGCGCGTTGAAGGACGCACCCGAGATCGGCGCCGAGACCAGACGGCGCGTGCAACTGGTGGCCAAGCAGATCGGCTATCGCCCCAACCGCGCGGGCGTGCGCTTGCGCACCGGCCGGACCAACGTCATCAGTCTCGTGCTCAACACCGATCGCGAGATCATGAGTTTCGTCTCGGACATCATCTATGGTGTCTCGGAAGTGCTCGCCGAAACGCCCTATCACCTGATCGTCACGCCCTATTCCGGCTCGCAGGATCCGCTCGAGCCGATACGCTATCTGGTCGAGACCGGCTCCGCCGACGGCGTGATCATCTCGCGCACCCAGCCGAACGACCCGCGTGCCCGTTACATGCTGGAGCACGGCATGCCGTTTGCCACGCATGGCCGCACCGATATGGGTCTGGTTCACCCCTACCATGACTTCGACAATCACACCTTCGCGATGGAGGCTGTGCGCCGTCTCGCCAGCCTGGGCCGTCGCAGGCTGGCATTGCTGACGCCGCCTCCGGGGCTGACCTATTACGGCCATACGCTGAATGGCTTTGCCGATGCGTTGAGCGAGGTTGGCGCCAGCGAGGTTCCGTTCAACACCGTCTCGATCGACCACACGATCGAGCAGATCAGGAGCCGGACGGCACAGCTGATGCGACGCGACACCAGGCCGGATGGCTTCGTCAGCAGCGGCGCCGCCGCGACGCTGGCCATCGTCGCCGGCATCGAGGATGCCGGCCTCAAGCTCGGCCGCGATGTTGATGTCGTGTCAAAGCAGTCGTCGGACCTGCTGCACCTGTTCCGGCCGGAATTGCTGGTCGTCAACGAGAACTTCCGACTGGCGGGTTCCGAACTCGCCCGCGCCGTGCTTGGCTGGATCGGCGGTGCGGCGCCCGGCTCCTTGCAGAGCCTCAGCGCCGCCAGCGATGTTCTGGCAGTCCGCCTGCCAGTATCCTAGCCAGCAGCGCCGCTGCCCCACGGGCCATGGAACGCGCCCGGCCCATCGATGCGCTCAAAGCCATGCGCACCGAAGAAGTCGCGCTGCGCCTGGATCAGGTTCGAGGTGCCACGGCCCTGGCGATAGCTGTCGAAATAGGCCAGCGCCGACGACAGTGCCGGCACCGGCGCGCCGGCTTCCGATGCCCTTGCCACGACGCGCCGCAGCGACGGATGCGCCTCCTGCATCATGGCGATGAAGGCGGGCGCCATCAAAAGATTGGTCGAAGCGCTGCCCTTGCCAAAAGCCTCGGCCATGGTGTCGAGCATCTGCGAGCGGATGATGCAGCCGGCCCGCCAGATCTTGGCGATGGTCGGCATCGGCAGGTTCCAGTTGAACTCCTTGGAAGCACCGCTCATCACCGCGAAACCCTGCGCGTAAGCCGCGATCTTGCCGGCGAACAGCGCCAGTTCGAGGTCCTTGAGCAGAGCGACCTTGTCGCCGGAAATCTTGGTGACCCCACCGCCATAGGCTTTCTCGGCGGCCAGCCGCTCGTCCTTGATCGACGACAGCACGCGCGCCGCCACCGCCGCCTCGATCGCGGTCGCCGGAATGCCAAGCTGCTGCGCCTCGATGACCGACCATTTGCCGGTGCCTTTCTGGCCGGCGCGGTCGACGATGATGTCGACCACCGGCTTGCCGGTCTTCGGGTCATCGGCGGCCAGCACCTTGGCGGTGATCTCGATCAGGTAGGAGTTGAGCCGGCCCTTGTTCCAGTCGGCAAACACCGTGCCAATCTCTTTGGGGCCCATGCCGAGGCCGTCGCGCAAAATGCCGTAGATTTCGCTGATCATCTGCATGTCGGCATATTCGATGCCGTTGTGGATGGTCTTGACGAAATGGCCGGCGCCATCGGTTCCAAGCCAGGCCGCGCAAGGCTCGTCCTTGAACTTGGCTGATATCGCCGTCAGCACCTTTTCGACGCGCTTCCAGGAATCCTCGGTGCCGCCGACCATGATGGACGGACCATGACGGGCGCCCTCTTCACCACCTGAGACGCCCATGCCGATGAAGGTGAGGCCCGAGCCGGAAAGCTCGGAGAAGCGGCGCATCGTATCGCGGAAATTGGCGTTGCCCGCGTCGATGACGATGTCGTTGGCCGAAAGCACGCCGCGCAGGGCCGCAATCTGCTCGTCGACCGGCTTGCCGGCCAGCACCATGATGATGATCGGGCGCGGCGGGCGGATGGCGGCGGCGAGTTCTTCAAGGCTGTAACACGGCACCACCATGTTCTTCAGCGCACCGGCATTCTCGACGAAGGCGTCGGTGCGGGCCTTGGTTCGGTTGAAGACGGCGATACGGTGCCCGTGCTCGGCGATGTTCAGCGCCAGGTTGGAGCCCATCGTGCCAAGGCCAATCAGGCCAATCTCGGCTTTTTCCATCGTTTCTTCCCTGCCTTCGGATTTGTCGGTTCGAACCCGCGATCGCGGCGATGCCAATTCTTTCGATGATGATTGACGGGCCTTCAAGGCCGCGTCAACCGCCTCGCCGATTTGTGTTGCCACAAGGGATAGCCGCAGCTCCGCAAGCGGCGATATAGAGCATCAGGGCCTGATGTCGATTGGCGCCTCGATCTTCACCATCTCGAAGTCCGAGACGAGAATGTCGATCCGCACCGTCCATCGGCCGGGAATCGGAATGACCAGGTTGTCGACGCGCCAGCTTCCGTCACCGGGCTTGGTCGCCGCGCGCTTCAGCGGCTCGATGCCCGAATCCGGCTTTGACAGCACCAGCGTCACTTCCTTGGCGTCGAGTGCGCCGAAATCGCCACTCATGATGATCATCGAGGCGGCGACTGGCCCGGCATGGCCAGGCGTGATGCTGAGATCGGCCATCGCCTTCAACGCGTGGATATGGACCGAGGCCGGCTGCGCCGCCGCGATTGCCAACGCCCGTGGCGGCGGCGTGAAACGCCAGCCTGCGGCAACGCCGAATATGGCTAGCACGATCAATATCTCGACGCCGATCGAACGGCTGAGCCGGCGTCGCACCTCTGTCGCTCCCATCTCGGCCATCGCTGTCAGTTTCCAGCGGTTGATGGCAGCGAGCGTGAACAGGAAGACCAGCAGACCAAGCTTGATCAGCAGCAGGCGGCCATAGGCGGTGTCGATAAGCGCCGACGGCGTTTGCACCTGAATGACACCGAGCACGATGCCGGCAGCGGCAAGCACGGCCACGACGGGCACGATCATTCGTGAAAACCGCCGCAGGAACGCCGCGGCTTCCGCCGATTGACTTCTCATCGCCAGGCCGAGCGGCACCAATGCGCCAGCCCAGAAGGCGATACCCGCGCCATGCAGGAACACCATGGGCCGCGTCAGCCATTGCGGCTCGGCGGCACTGGCGTGTCCGCTGGCGGCCAGCGCCGCGCCGACACCCAGAAGCCCGGCAAGAGCCAACGGCCTGGCCGACACGCGCGGCCCGACCAGCGACAGCAGGCCGAGGCCAAGCGCGACCAGGGCGATCAGCACTGTCCAGCCGAAACTGGTGCCGAGACCTGTCCGCCAGATGACCGGTTGCACCAGACGGGCGAATGGCGCGCCCAGGGCATCAAGACCCTGGAAGCCGAGCGACAAGGGTGCGGCAACCAGACCGCACAGGATCGCGACCGCGACAAAACGCTGCCCGGCGCGGGCGCCTTGCGCCAGCCAGGCAAGCGCGAAGGCGCCGCCAATGCCAAGGAAAAGGCCGATGTAGAGAAAAACCTTGCCGGCCCAGACCGCCGACCGCGGCCCCCAGTCGACAGCCTCGGAGATCGCCGGCGGCTCGGTGGGCGCACCGACGGAAAACAGGATCGAGCCGCCAACCGGATGGCCGTCGGTCGAAATCACCCGCCAACTCAGCACATGCGTGCCGGGCTTGAGCGTTTGCGGATTGTCGATTTCAACCGACTGGTAGCTGAGACGGAAGGACGTCAGCGGCACCGGGGTGCCATCCGGCTTCACCAGGGTCAGCACCAGCGGCGACACCGGCTCGCTGAAGGAGATGGTGAATTGCGCCGGACCTTGCGCCAGCACCGCACCATCGGCCGGCTCGGTCTTGATCAAAGCGGCATGGGCAAAGGCCGGATTGGGCACCGACATGACCAGCAGCAGCGTGGCCATTGCCAGCAACCCGCCGGCAATGCGGCAGGCCATCTTGCCGGTCAGGTCGGCAGCCCGCGGTGAGGATATCGTATTCATGTCATTGCCACGCTATCAGCGGCGCGCCGTTAGCCAAAAATGGAATCGGGCGCGCCGCTGGAAAAGTTATTTCTTGGGCAGGAGCTTGATGCCAGGCGCCGGGTTCTCCAGCGCATCCTCATCTTGACCGGCGGCGGGGATCTCGATCCAGCGATCGGCGGTGCCATCGCATTCCTGCACAACCGGGAAATAGAGCTTCTGGCCAACAGGAAGGCCCTCGGTCAGCATGACGCGGAAGACGAACTCGTCGTAGAATTCATCGGGCAGGCTGCCGCCGCTCCAGTCCACTTCCTTGACGCCATCGGTCACCGCCTGGCCATAGAGCTGGTAGGACTTGTCGTACTTGCCCTTCTTGGTCTGCAGCGTCCAGCCCGCCTTCGGCATCGGCTTGACCGCGATCGCCCCTTCCGGGATCTGCACACGCACGGCAGTCGTTGCCTTGCCGTCGCAGCCATGCGGCACCCGCAGGACCGCCTTGTAGTTGGCTCCGACCGGCGCTTCCTGCGTTTCGAGTGTGACGTGTGCGAAAGCGGAGCTGGTCCCGAGAACGAGAAGTGCACCTGCCGGCAAAAGATACTTGTTCATAATAGTCCCTCTGATTTTCAAAATTGTGTGGAGTTGGTCAAATCACTCGGCATGGTCCATGCCGCCCATCTCGCCCATACCTTCGACGGCGAAATCGACGCTGACCGTGCCTGCCTTTTCGAAGGTCAGCGTGGCGGAGAATTTTTCACCTTGCTTCGGCTGCTGCTTCAGGCCGATGAACATCAGGTGATAGCCGCCCGGCGCCAGCGCTACCTTGCCGCCGGCCGGAATTTCCAGACCGTCGTTGACTGGCCGCATGGTCATGACACCGTCCTTTACCCCCATCTCATGCAGCTCGGCCTTCTCGGAAATGTCGGAAGAAATCGAGACCAGCCGGTCGGGCGTGCTGCCTTTGTTGGTGATGGTGAAGTAGCCGCCGGCCACTTTGGCGCCAGCAGGTGTCGCGCGGGACCAGGGATGGCCGATCTCGAGATCGCCGACCTTGAACTCGTGCGCCAGGGCAGCCTGGCCGCCGGCGAACAACAGGGCGAGAGCGAACATGATGATGCCGAGCCGCGGTTCGAAGACGCGCCGAAAGCGGCCAAACACAGGCGCATGCGCGGCGGTGCGAATAGAATGAGACATGGTTGCTCCATGAATTGATGATCGCGCCGTTGACCGGTCGCGAACGATTTTGATCTTTGGATGGGAGCGCCGGCGAAAGGTTCCGCCGGACGAACGGACTCAGGCCGTCAGTGGCGGCGCTCGCGGGTTCGATGGCGAGCGTTCACGCGCGAAATCAAGATGCGTGACGGCCGGAAAAACAAAGGCCACCGTCTCGAAGGAAAGCGTGCCCAGCGTCAGGCCGGCATCAGGCGGCGGTGCATAGGCTGGCGAAAACATGCTGCAGCCAAGCACGCAGCATGAAGGCAGATGCGACGGCGACGGATTGCCGCTGGGAAGCTGGCCCACTCCTTCCCGGCTACAGATGACATTGCCGAAAGCGTCGAGCTGCGAAGGGTTCGGCGCCATCCCGGCGGCAAAGGTGGCGAGGACGGATTGGAGCAACAGCAGATAGGCCGCGGCGAGCGCGACCGGTATGCTCCATCGTCTCCTCTTGGCGCTCAAAGCCTTGCCTCTTCGCAGCAACGAAACATCCCTAGCACGAGGCCAGCGGTGGGAAAATCGCCAATTCAAGGCTGCGGCAACGCGGCGCTGTCAGGATATTCGCGGCTGCCGGCTTTCGGGAATGGAGGTCAGCAAGGTGTGCCGTGCCGACTTCAGGTGCTTGCGGCAGGCGGCATCGACCTTGCCGAGATCGCGCGATTTGAGCGCGGCGATATAGGCGAGATGCTCGCCCACCGCCACTTCGTTGCGTTCGCGTTCCTGCGCCTTGTTCCACTGATAGTGGTAGTGGAAGATCATGGCGATGACATCGT
>JBDSLV010000355.1:0-5210 GCA_039916205.1 Mesorhizobium sp.
GTGTAGGTGCCGTAGTGCAGGCCAAGCCCGATGACGCCGGCCACCAGCGGCGGCAACAGGATGCCGACATCAGGCAGCACGTAGAAGATGAAATAGAGCTGCACCAGAAGCGGCGTGCCGCGGATGAATTCGGCGAGGAAACCGACCGTGCGCGATAGGGCCTTGTTGGGCGAGCGGCGTGCCAGTGCGATGCCAAGCCCGACGATCGCTGCCAGCACCGAGCCGAGCAGCGTTGCCAGGATGGTGATTTTCACCCCTTGGATCAGCGTCGGCATGATCTGCCAGACGAAATTCCAATCCCATTCCATCAGAAAACCCAATTCAGAAGGGCATTGGCCATTAGACGCGCACCCCGTCGAGGCCGCGCGCCATGCGGCGTTCCAATGAGCGCACGCCCCAGGAAATGAGCAGCGCCAGGATGAAATAGATGATCAGGATGGTGGTGAACGGCACCATCGTGTTGCCGGTCTGGGCGCGCACCACCTGCGCCTGGAAGGTCAGGTCGGCGAGCGAAATCAGCGACACCACGGATGTCGCCTTGAGCAGCTCGATGGCGTTGTTGCCGAAAGTCGGCAGCATCACCAGAAGCGCCTGTGGCAGGATGACATGACGCATGCCTTGCCAGCGGCCGAGATTGAGCGCCACGCAGGCCTCGTGCTGTTCACGGCCGATCGATTGCACAGCGCCGCGCACCACTTCGGCGGCATAGGCGCCGACATTGAGGCCCAGCGCAAGCACGCCGGCCTGCAGCGGCGTCAATTCGAGGCCGATCAGCGGCAGCACGAAATAGGCGAAGAACAGCTGCACGAAAATCGAGGTGCCGCGGAAGAATTCGATATAGGCGGTGGCGAGCGCCCGCAGCACGAAGAAGCGCGACAGCCGCCCCATGCCGGCGACAAAGGCCATGAACAGCGCAAGCACCGACCCCATCAGCGTCAGCTCGATGGTGACAAGCGCTCCCTGCAATATCAGGCCGAAATAGCCGGACCACTGGGTCATGAGGATTCCATGTTGGCAGGTCTGGGTCCTTCTCCCCGCGAACGGGGAGAAGGAGGAAAAGCGCCTACTTGGCAGCGCAGAGCTTGTCGCGGGTCGTCGACATCGCCGCCGCGGCCGAGAAGCCGTAAGGCTCGATGATCTTGGCGAACTCGCCTGATTTCTTCAGCTTGGCCAGTTCGACATCGAAAGCATCGCGTAGCGCTTCGTCGCCCTTCTTGAAAGCGGCGCCGTCGCAATAGACCGGCGCGCCCTGCACCGGGGCGATGACCTCAAGGTTCGGATCGGCGGCCTTCTTCATCAGGTCGTTGATCGACAGGACAGGCAGCGAATAGGCATCGATGCGGCCATCCTGCAGCATCTTCACGCCGCTCTGGCCGTCCGGCACGACAATGACACGCTCACGCGGCACGCCGGCATTGAGCGCCAGCTTCTCCTCGGTGCCGCCGCCCGGTGCGCCGATGGTGGCGTTTGCATCCTTGGCGACATCCTCGTAGCTCTTGAAGCCCTTCGGATTGCCCTTCTTCACCAGCATCGCCTCGGCATCGCACAGCACCGGCTCCGAATAGGCGACAGCCGCGCAGCGCTCCGGCTTCATGAACAGGCCGGCGGTGACGACATCGAAGCGGCCGGCCTGCAGGCCGGGGATCATGGCGCCATATTCCGAGATCGAGGCGACGATGTCGGCCACGCCAAGACGCTTGAAGATTTCGCGCGCCACATCGGGCGCGGCGCCCGAAACCTTGCCGTCGGCGGCTACCGCCGTATAGGGCGGCTCGTTGGCGATGGCGACACGGGCAAAACCTTGCGCCTTCAGCTGTTCAAGCTTGCTGTCGTCGGCCGAACCAGCGGTCGAGGCGGCCAGCACCGCCGCCAGTGCAAGACCGGCGACGCCGGCCAGAATGCCAAGTTTCTTCATTGTTCCCAACTCCTTGTTTCTTGTCTTGATTACTGGGACGGCTCCCGCCCTTTGAGGGCGAGGTCGTCGCCTCTTGCATGACGGTCAGACGCGATGTCCGGCCGCGATGATCTTCTTCAGGAAGCCTTGCGTGCGCTCCTGCTTGGGATTGCGGAAAATCTCGTCGGGCTTGCCTTCCTCGACGATCTTGCCGCGATCGAAGAACAGCACCCGGTCGGCGAAATCATGCGCGAAACCCATCTCGTGGGTAACCAGAAGCATGGTCATGTCGGTCTCGGCGCAAAGCCGCCACAACACGTTCAGCACCTCTTCGACCAGCTCCGGATCGAGCGCCGATGTCACCTCGTCGAACAGCATGATCTTGGGCTGCAGGGCGAGCGCGCGGGCAATCGCCACGCGCTGTTTCTGGCCGCCGGACAGCTGCGCCGGCATCGCCTTCGCCTTGTCGGCCATGCCGACCATGTCGAGCAGCTCCATCGCCCGCTTCTCGGCGGTGGCGCGCGGCGTGCCCTTGGTCAGCATCGGCGCCAGCGTGACATTGTCGATGACGCATTTGTGCGGAAACAGGTTGAACAGCTGGAAGACCATGCCGATCTTCTGGCGCATCCTGGCCAGGTGCCGTTCGTCCGCCGGCAACAGCTGGCCGTTGCGCTCCATGTGGTAGAGCTGATCGCCATCGATCTGGATATGGCCGGCATCGATCCGCTCCAGCGTCATCAGGATGCGCAGGATCGTCGTCTTCCCGGAGCCGGATGGCCCGATCAGCGCCAGCTTCTCACGCGGCATGACCTGCATCGACAGGCCGTCCAGCACCTTGAAGCTGCCGAAGCTCTTGGAGATGCCGTCGATCTTGATGATGGGCGCTGGTGTGGACAAATGAATTTCCCCTGCTGGAGAAGCCTGTGCCCTTAACGATGCGGAACGCGCCAAATCATGTCAATTGGGAAAATAATATCATGACAATTATTCTGATTCCGCACAATTGGGAGCAGCTGTCGCCTAGATAGCCAGCAACAGATGTTCCGGATCGCCAAGCAGCAGTTTGGTGACAACGCCGAGGCCGGCGCGCAGTTCCCCCTCGGTGGTCGAGCCTAGCGAAATGCGCACCGCTGGGTGCCAGGGCGCGTCCGAGATGCGGAAGGATGTGCCGGGTGCGATCGCCACGCCTTGCAGGCGGGCCTGAGCGACGAAACTCTCTTCGGCCCTGTCGGCGGGCAGTTGCAGCCACAGATGCAGCCCGTCGCGATGCGAACGATAGTCGACGCTTGCGAAAACCTCGGCGGCGATGTCCATCCGCCTCCGCAGCGCCGCACGCTGCCAGTGGACAAGCTCCATCGCCGTGCCGTCGGTCACCCATTTGGTGGCGATCTCCGCCACCAGCGGCGTCGCCATCCAGTTCGAAACCAGGTGACGGTTGGCAACAGCGGCGACATAGCGGTCGGGTGCGGCGAGATAGCCGATGCGCAGTCCAGGCACCGTGATTTTGGTGAACGAGGTGACGTAGAGCGTGCGCTCCGGCGCGAAGGCCGCGACCGGCGGTGGCCGATCCTCGACCAGCGGTCCCAGCACGTCATTTTCGATGATCGCGATATCGTGCTTGCGCGCCACGGCGGCGATTTCGGCGCGCCGCGCCGCGTCCATCAGCGTCGCCGTCGGGTTGATCACCGACGGCTGCACGAACACGGCGCGGATATCGGAAAGCTTGCAGGCCTCGTCCAGCGCCGCGGGGATGAGGCCATTGCCGTCGATCGGCAAGCCCTGGAGGTTGAAACCGAGATAGCGGGCGAGCGGCACCAGCGTGTGATGGCCGATCGCCTCGGTGGCAACTGTTGAGCCCGGCGGCGCCACGCTCATCAGCGCCACCGTCATGCCGGCCGTGGCGCCATTGGTCAGGCTGACATTCTGCGCGGAAATGTCGAGCCCGCACTGCCTCAACCATTCCACCGCCACGGCGCGGTGGCGCGGAAACACCATGTTGGGCCGGAACGACAATGCCGAACTCGATGGCAGGTTCTCCGCCAGCCAGCCCAGCGCCTGCTTCAGCCGTTCCAGATGCATCGGCTCGCAGACCGGCTTCAGGATCGAGAGATCGATCACCTCGCCCAGGCGCTCTGGCAGGTATGGCGGCTCCGGTTCGCGGCGCTGCGTCTGGACAAAGCTGCCACGGCCGATCTCGCCTGAAATCAGGCCGCGCCGGATCAATTCCTCATAGGCGCGGCTGACCGTCTGCACCGAAAGCTTGAGGTCATCCGCCAGCCGGCGATGCGTCGGCAGTTGTGTGCCGTTGGCAAGCCGCCCGTCATGGATCGCGCGCGCGATCTGATCCGCCAGCGACAGGTAGGCGGGCCGCCGGATAAGCGCGGGATCGGGTTGCCACAATGTCATGACTTATTAGAGATCGAAATCAGTGCAATTGACAATCGAAATAATGCGCCATCATGGTACGATGGACGAAAAAGTGGACATCGATGGCTGCACCGAAACTCGACCCTATCGACCTGAAAATCCTCGACGCCATCCAGCGGGATGGCCGCATCACCAAGCTGGCACTGGCCGACAAGGTCGGCCTGTCGCCGACGCCGTGCTGGATGCGGCTGCGCAAGCTGGAAAAGGCGGGCATCGTCTCGGGCTATCATGCCTCGATTGCTATCCGCGTCGTCGCCCCTGTTGCCACCGTCCTGATGGAAGTGACGCTGGCCAGCCACCGCCAGGCCGATTTCGACCGTTTCGAGCGCGTCATCCGCGACATTCCCGAGATTGTCGCCTGCTGGTCCGTCGGCGGCGGCGTCGACTATGTGCTGAAGGTCATGGCGCGCGACATCGATGCCTATCAGCGGCTCGTCGATGCCTTGCTCGATCGCGAAATCGGCATCGACCGCTACTTCACCTACCTCGTCACCAAGACGGTGAAGGACGAGACCGTATTGCCTGTCGCCGACCTCATGCCGTTGCAGCCCTAGCAATCGCTCGGAGAGATTGTCCGGCTGGGCGGCATAATAGAGAGAGTCTCTCTACGAAGAGTGGCTGAAACAGTCCCTTCCTTCGCACCATACCCCTAGTCTTGCTGGCATCACCCAACCGGGAGCAGCCGATGATGTCCGCGCACTTTGCCCGTTCGCACCGCCACGAAGCGCTTGATCGCCTCACCGACCGCCGGCTGCTGCGCGAACTCGCCTATGTCGACGGCCACTGGACGGCAAGCGATGCGGCGGAGAGTTTCGAGGTTAGCGATCCGGCCACCGGCGCCACCGTCGGCTTTGTCGCGGCGCTCGACGCCCGGCAGACGACAAAGGCC
>JBDSLV010000356.1:0-12239 GCA_039916205.1 Mesorhizobium sp.
CCAATCGCTGGTATTCACGCGATGTCCAGGCAATCGCCGCCGCACAAGGTATTGCGCAGGCTGCTCCCTATTTCGTCGACGCCGATGCCAGACCCAATCCGGGTGGATGGCCGGTCGGCGGCCTGACCGTCGTATCGTTTCACAACAGCCACCTCGTCTATGCCGTGACGTGGTTTGGACTGGCGCTGATGGTGCTTGGCGCGGTCGTCCATCTGCTGCGCTCGAGAATGCGGCTCTTTGGGCTGAGAAGACCCTGTCACCGCGCGCGCGGACGCTGACCTCGACGGGCGCGCGGTCGTCTATTCCGCCGGCACCCTCGTTCCCCTCAAAGTTTGCTCCGCGAGCACGTCACCGGCGATGCGGTCGGCATCCGTCACGGAAGACAGCCCTTTCAGCCTGCGCCCCAACCAGGAACTCAGATCGTCCATCGCGGCGAACATCACCGGGACCACGACAAGGCTGAGCAGGGTCGACGCGATGAGGCCACCGATCACGGCCACCGCCATTGGCGCGCGAAACCCTGCATCGGCGCCCACGCCAGCAGCCGCGGGCAGCATGCCGGCCACCATGGCAATCGTCGTCATGATGATCGGACGCGCACGGGTGGACCCAGCCTTGAGCAGGGCCGAGCGGCGGTCCAACCCGGCGTTGCGCGCCTCGATCGCATAATCCACCAGCAGTATCGAGTTCTTGCAGACGATGCCCATCAGCATGAGCACACCGATGGTCGATGACAGATCGAGCGCGGCGCCATAAAGGATCAGACCCAGTGCAGCCCCGCCGATCGATAGCGGAAGCGCGATCAGAATGGTGATCGGCTGCAGGAAGTCCTTGAACAGCAGCACCAGCACGGCGGTCACCATCAATATCCCGGTGAGCAGAGCCAATGCGAAGCTGCGGAACATTTCCGACATGTTCTCGGCGTCACCATATTCGATCATGGAAACGCCGGCGGGCAGGTTCTTCAGCGCCGGCAGCGCCATGATCGCGTTCATCGCGGTGCCGAGCGTCGCTTCCTTCAGATTTGCCTCGACCGCTGTCAGACGCTTGCGGTCAAGCCGTTCGACCTTTCCCTCCTCGGCGCCGAACGAGATATCGGCGACCGAGGCCAGGGGCACGACGCCGCCATTGGAGGTTCCCACCCGAAGCTTCCGCAACGTCTCCAGATCGCCGCGCGCCGATTGGTCGAGGAGCACACGGATCGGCACCTGACGGTCGCCAAGATTGAACTGCGCCGACGCGGAATCGATCTCGCCAAGCGTGGCGATGCGTGCCACCGCGCCAAGCGACGCGGCCGAGACACCAAGCCGGACCGCTTCGTCGAAGCGCGGTTTGACAATGAGTTCCGGCGCCAGCAAAGGCTCGGTGGAGAGAACATTGGTCAGTTCGGGCAGCGTTCGCATCTCGGCCTCGAGCTGAAGCGCTGCGCTTGAAAGTTCGGCCGCATTGTTGCCGGCCAGATAGATCGACACCTCCTTCGCGCCGGAGTCCGACATGAAGGTGAAGAGTATGTCGGGTGTGCCCACAAAGATCGGCCGAACCGACAGTTCGAAAGACTTGCGGTCAATCTGCCTTTCCGGGCGTGGCTTGAGCTTGATCAGCAAATCCAGTTCATTGACCGCCTGGGTGGTCGCCAGAACGCCCGCGACCTCCTTTCGCTCAAGCAGACGCCTGACGAGGTCATCCGACACCCGCGCGGTCTCCTCCAGCGTCGTGCCGGGCGGCAGTGTCACCTTGGCCTGGGAGAGGTTGCTGTCGGCTGTCGGCAGGAAACCTGTCGGCAGCAAGGTGAGCAGGTAGATCGAGCCGGCGAAGATCATCGCCACCAGCGCGAATGTGGTCTTGCGATGGTCGAGCGTCCAGCCAAGCGTTGCCAGGTACCATCTTGATAGTCTTGAAGGCGGCGCCGCATGATGGGCATTGTTTTTAGGCTGCAGCAGATAGGCCGCCATCAGCGGCGTAAGCAACCGTGCGACGACGAGCGACATCAGCACCGCGATGGCAACCGTCAGGCCGAATTGCCTGAAATACTGGCCAATGGCGCCGCCGATGAAGCTGACCGGCGCAAAGACGGCGACGATGGTGAACGTCGTCGCCACGACCGCAAGGCCGATGGCGTCCGCCGCCTCTATCGCGGCCAGAAATGGCCGCTTGCCCGCGTCGACATGACGTTCGATGTTTTCGATTTCGACGATGGCATCGTCGACCAGAATGCCGATCACCAGCGTCAGCGCCAGCAGGCTGATGCTGTTCAAGGTGAAGCCGAGCAGGCTCATGGCGGCAAAGGTCGGCAGGATCGAAAGGGGCATGGCGACGGCCGCGATCAAGGTCGCCCGCCAGTTCCGCAGGAACAGGAAAACAACCAGAACTGTCAGCGCAGCACCCTCGACGAGCGCGGTGGTTGCCGCGTTATAACTTTCCATCGTGTATTCGACGGTCGAGATCAGCTCCTTGATCTCGGCGTCGGGCGTGCGTGCCCTTATCTGCGCGATGCGATCGGTGACCGCCTTGGCAACGACCGTGTCGCTGTAGCCCTTGCCGCGCGAAACGGCGAAGCCGACAACGGGTTCGGCATCGAGGCGCGCGAACTCCCGCGGCTCGACCGGACCGTCGGTGATGGTGGCGATCTCGCGCAGCGGTACCCAGCGATTTCCGGGCAAAGGCACCGACAGCCGCGAGAACTCTTCCAGCGACCTGGCGCTCCCCAGGGTGCGGATAGACTGCTCCCTGGCGCCGATCTCGCCACGGCCGCTGGGAATGTCGACATTCGTCTCACGCAACGCGGTGTTGACCTGGTCGGCGGTCAGGCCAAGCGCCAGAAGACGATCAGGATTGAGCGACACGCGTATTTCACGGTTGACGCCACCCAGCCGCTGGACCTTCTGGACGCCGGGGATCGTCAGTAGCTCGCGGTTGATCGTATCCTCGACAAACCATGACACGTCGACCGCGGACATGCGGGGCGCGCGCACGGTGTAGTAAAGTATTGCCCCGCCATCGACATCGACCCGTGCAACGACCGGCTCCTGGATGGTTTGCGGCAAATCGGACCTGATCTGGGTTACCGCGTCCCGAACGTCATTCGTCGCCCGGTCGGGGTCCATGCCGATCTTGAACTCCGCCGTGGTGGTGGAGACGCCTTCGACAATTGACGAGCGTATGTGCTGGATGCCGGCGATGCCCGAGACTGCGCCCTCGACGCTACGGGTGACCTGCGCTTCCATCTGCGACGGCGTCGCACTGGCCTGCGAGACCGTCACCGTGACAATCGGAAACGAGACACTTGGGTTCGCATTGATCGGCAACTGAATGAAGGCCACGCAACCGGCAAAGGTCAGCACGACGAACAGAACAATGGTTGGGATCGGCTTGCGGATCGCCCAGGCCGAGATGTTGCTGATCATTTGCCGGCGCTTTCGGAAGACGTCTGGATATCGACGGTCTTGACGGCGTCGCCTTCGCGCAGCGAGGCGGCGGCCTTGGCCACCACCCGTTCACCGGCGGCGAGGCCAAGGCGGATTTCCACCTGGCCGTTCCTGCGTTGGCCAAGTTCCACCACCCGCTTGAGAACATGGCCATTCTCGACGGTGAAGACACTGCTTTTTCCAGGATCGCGTCCGTAAAGAAGCGCTGAATCGTCAATGACGATGGCCTCCCTTCTGGAGATCACGATTTCAGCGCGGCCAAAAGCTCCGGGAAACAATTGGGCGTCGGTTTTGAACGTGATCTTGGCGACGCCGAGCCGCGTCTCGCGGTCGATTTTCGGGGCAACCAGCCGCACGTGACCAGCCATCACCTTGTCGCTGCCCGGGAAGCTCAGTTTCGCGGACTGGCCGACCGCAAGCAACGGCAATTCGCTTTCGGGAATTTCGGCGGCCAATTCGGTTTCACCATCGCGCATCAGACGTATGAGCGGTTCCGATCCGGCCAGAGCGCCAGCGCGCGCCTGCCGTTCGGACACGAGGCCGTCCGTCGGCGCCAGCACCACCGCCCGCTCCCGCTCGCGGCGCGATTCGGCAAGCTGCGCCTCCGCCTGCGCGTATTGCGCGCGCTCGGCCGCCGCGCCCTGCTGCGCGACGGTGACCGCCGAAACGCGATCATCATAAGCCTGCTCGGCGATCGTCCCCGAGGCGCGCAGCCGGTTTGCGCGCACAAGATTTGCCTGCGCCTGCGCCAGTGTTGCTTCCTGCTGCGCAAGGGTCGCGCCCGCCCGCGCCAACCTGCCCTCGGCTTCCCGCAATTGATTGTCGAGCTTCTCCGTTTCGAGCCGCACAAGAACCTGCCCGGCCTTCACGCGGTCACCGACTTCCACCTCGACCGTGGCAATCCTCTGATCCTGCAGCGGGCTACCGACCGCGATCTCGTCACGCGCAACCAGCGCCCCGTTGAAGGACAAATTCCATTCGGTCATGGCGCTCGATGCAACGAAGGTCGACACCGTACGCACATTGGCTTCGTCCTGCGCCACCGCGGCCGCGGCGCTTTCGGCCCGGCATGCTCCCGAGGCGGCAAGGACAGTGAAGGTAAAGGCGAAAGCGACGCCTGCCTGGCGATGAAATCCGTGTCTCATCCGCATGCTTTCCGGGATCAATATCTGCTCCATGTCAACCAACGCCGCGACGTCAATTTTGAGCGCGGGCACTATCGTTTGCTCCCTACCGCGCCGACATTGCCTCAGTGTTACAAGGTTTCCGCGTTTGGCCGACCTCCATGCGGTTCATCCGGCGGGACCGAGAAGCTCCAAGGCACAGGCCAAGGGCCAAATTGGAGGCGAATGCCCCTGCTACGCGTGGCTCCCACCCGCGAGCCGATCACCGGGCCGCCGCTGGCCAGCATCGTCGCGAGCTCTCTATCGAAGCCTCGCCGGCAACATTGATTTAGAGAAAAGCTTTATTGCGCTTTTGCTAATATAATACGATGCTGATCATGTCGGCATGCAAAGCTGGCAAGGCCCGGCTGCCGCCCCAACCCCAAAGCCCAGGCAGCCGGGCTGCCCTCTCCTTGGCGCTCTATCCTGCAGACGGCAGAGCCACAGGGTTGCACGCGCGATCTTCTGTTGCCGTGGCGAACCATGGCCAAAGCCTGCTCAATCAAAAGGCCGGACGAGGCTTGCATGCCACCGAGGCCTCGCACATCGCGCAGTGGTATCGACCTGATTGGTGAGAGCGAGAGCGCATTGCGGGATAGACCGCTGCCTAGGCACCACAATGAAATATGGCACCGTCATCAAACCACCCGAGGCGAACAGTAGCACAGACGCCAATATCAGATTGGCATCGAGAGAAATGCTTCATCCCCTGATTGAAAACGGAACCAGCATCGGCGTAACTCTCTTGTAGTCGGCATACTCGGGGAATGCCGCCTGCAAAACCTTTTCTTCGTTCACCATTCGTCGATATTGAAAAATAAGAGCAATTGCGCAGACAGCGACTGTTATCCAGTTCGGATTTCGCAAGACAATCCCAAGCAAGACGATCGCCTCGCAAGTGTAGAGTGGATGCCTGACGATCTGGTAGGGGCCGGCGGTAACGAGCCGTCGCGCTTGAGCAAGTATGCTGAAGGATCTGCCGAGCCACGTCAGGCACCAGATGCACAACGCAAAGCCGACGATGATGACCAGATCGGCAATGATCTGAAGCAGCGGCACCACCTCGACGCGGGGGACGGCAACCAAGGTCACTGTCGCAAAGCATCCGATCATTGCTGCAATTCGAGGCTCGATCCCTTGCGCGGTTTTGACCGGCGGGAGACGCGTCACCGTTGTCACCACCATGAGAACGAGGAAGCCCAGAGCTGCAAAATCCGCGACGACGTCGATTGTTCGCAGCGTTGTCCATTCAGTGGTGGGCAAAGAGACAATCAAGCCCGCGGCTTTGAATGTCGCGCAGATCGTAAAATAGACCGATATTGCCGCGCGGCCTATGAAATCACGGATTGCAGGCGACGGAAGATCCATTGCTTTGTCCCTTCGGAGAAGCTGATTTACCTTCATGGCGCATCCGTTAACCTGACAGACTGCCGAGAAAGAGAAAGCTGTCCGTGACTTGGAACGCGATAGTACAGATCGCAGCTGCCGAAATCGGCACGCCAAAGGGCACCACGCCTTTCTGATCCAGATGCAGTACGTAGACACGGAAGGTGCCTTGCGGCAGCATGAACGGGTTCTTCACGAGCAGCGCCGTGGCGAGGGCGAAGACCAGCAGCAGCAGCGAAAACACCGTCAAACTGCTGCCGCCGACCAGAAGCGGCACCACCGCCATCAGCTTGACATCGCCGGCGCCGACCTTGCGCAACACCCAGAACGGCAGGAGCGCGAGAAACAGCACCAGGCCGGCAAGCGTACTCAACCCCATGTCCCACCAGGATGAGGATTGAAGCGACAGCAGCAGGAGCGATCCAAGCCCGAGACAAAACAGCAGCAGCACGTCGCGGTTGGAAATCTGCTGGGTGGTGAAATCGAGCCAGGCGATCCGCGCCAACAAACCGGCGGCCAGCATCTTCAGAAGCACCGCTTCGATAAACAGCACGTTCAGCGCTCGATGTTCTGTACGCTGGACGACAGCAGCTTCAGATTGTTGGCGACAGTCGGATCGTTGGGCGCCAGTTCGTAGGCCTTGAGGAAACTGCTGCGCGCATCCTGCAGCTTGCCGCGCAAGAGATAGGAATAACCGACATTGTTGTAATATTCGGGGCTCGCGCCAACCAGCTTGAAAGCCCTGTTATAGGCCCGGTCGGCAAGATCGAAGCGGTGGATGCGGTCGCAAGAAGCCGCCAATCCCATCCAGGCGCCACCATCATTGGGCGCCAATTGCGTCGCCTTGAAGAACAAGGCGCCGGCATTGCCGTAGTTTTCAGCGCGAAACTGGTTCTTGGCCTCGGCGACCGCCTGGTCGGAAGCGTAGTATTCGACGTCGCTGACGGTCTTCAATCCGTCGAAGGCATCGCCAAAGGACGTGACGTCGCCTTTTGACGGCTCGTTGGTGCGCACGACGCCGCCGGTCGTGTCCGCCCCGTTTGTCTGGCAGCCGACCAGCACGATCAGCAGCAAGCCGGTAGCGACTCCAATTGCCCTTTTCATAAAGTTCCCCTGGGAGTCTTCCGACTCATATTAGAGCCAAACCATATACGAGGCTAGAAGAAAACGCCTTTCATGCGGATGACCACCGGCAACATCACGATCATCATGACGACCGGGAAGATGCAAAGCCCAAGCGGGATCATCATTTTGACGGGGAGCGCATTGGCGCGCTCTTCAGCTCGCAGGATTCTCTGACTGCGCATCTCGTCACTGTAGACGCGCAAAGCATCCGTCAGGCTGGTGCCGAGCTCTTCAGATTGACGGAACAGCACCGCCAGCGCCCGCGCCTCATCGAGCCCGATGCGGTCCGCGAGTTCGCGCAGCGCGTCACGCAACGGTTTGCCCGCGCGAAGCTGCAGATTCATGATGGACAGCTGGATGCCGAGCCATTTGTGCGTGCCCGCCAGTTCGCCACCAACACGCTCCACCGCCGCCTCAAGACTCATGCCCGCATCGGCACAAGTGATCATCATGTCCATGAAGTCAGGGAAACCACGGCGGTAGATCTGCTTTTGCGCATTCTCGAACCGATCCAGCGCAATGCTTGGTATAACCATGCATGCAAGGCCAATCAGTCCCGCGACGACAAAGGCGGCGAACCCCGGCACCCCTCGTGGCAATATGGCGGTCAAAGCCGCGTAGCTGGCAAGAAATCCGATAGCGACCGCCGCAATGCGCGACAATGTGTAGAGGGCCGTGGAACTCGAATGATAGAAGCCTGCCCTGAACAGCTTCGCTTCCAAGGCGTTCGGCTCACCGCGCTCCTTTTCCAGGGCACGAAAGTATGCATCGACTGGCCGCTGCGCCGAAATCTTGATGAGTTCTCGCTGCGCGTGAAGCGACCGACGATTGGTCCCGGTTTCTGACAGAAGATTCTGGGCGATCAGCTTGCGGGTCTGAAGGGCCGGCATCACAATCAACGCGCCAAACAGGAACAACGCTATCGCCGCCATGAAGACCATGACGGAGATCAGTAGGCCGGAATTTTGAATATTTACAAACACGCCTGCGCTGCCCCGTCAAAAATCGAAATTTACCATCCTAAACATTGCGATGTCTCCAAGTATCGCCAGTACACCAAAAGAAATAAATGTAGGAGCTATCAAAGAACTATGCCAAACGTCTCCATAATAACTTGGAGCCAATATAATTAGTATCAAGAACATAATAATAGGAAACAGAGATATTATCCAAGCCGACATTCTTCCTTCAGATGATAGCGCTCTTATCTTTAACCTAAGTTTCTGTCTCTCGCGAAGCGCGGACGACAGATTTGACAGTATTTCGGTAAGATTGCCGCCAGTTTTGGATTGAATAGAGAGAGAGATCGAAAGCAGATGAAGCCCCTCAAAGCCGACTCTCTCCGACAGTTTTCGAACCGCCTGCTCAAGGCTGAGACCAAATGTGATTTCATCGGAGACGATGCCGAACTCGGTGCCGAGCGGATCAGGCATTTCGCGCGCGACCAAGCCGATTGCCACGGTTGTCGGGTGGCCGGCGCGCAGCGAGCGCACGATCATATCTAGCGCGTCGGGGAGTTGGGCGGCAAATCGCTGAACACGCTTGTTGCGGGCCCGCCGCAGCACAAGAAGTGGCAAGGCGAAGCCGACAAAAAGGAAGACGATGCCAGTTACTATCGCCGAAAAACCCAGAAATAGCGGCAACACCAGCGCCAACACCACCGCAACAAGCAGGAATATAGCCGCGAACGCCAGCGGGCTGCCGGTAATGCCGGACTGGGTATAGAGGCGGTTGAGAGCGATTGCCCCGAAGATGAAGTCGCCTGACGCCGTCAGGCCACGCTCCTGCAGCAATCCTCTCAGGCTCTCTTCCGCCGGGGCCTCTTCACCCAGCCGCTTGAGCCGCCGGTTGATGACGCCCGCGCGGGCTCGCCGCCCGGCAAAGGACAGGAAGAACGATTCGGCGGCCAGGATCACCGACGCGGCCGCCAGCACGTAGATGAAATAGAGAAGGGTCTGGCCGGACAGCATCAGAGCGGAACCTGCGGATTGAAAGCGTCTCTGGTGAAATGGTGACCAAGCGTCGCCGCCTCCTGGGCGAAACGCGGGCGCACACCGGTGGCACGAAAATCGCCAATAATGGCGCCGTCGGCACCCACATCGCGACGCACGAAATGATAGATTTCCTGCAACTGGACGACATTGCCTTCCATGCCGGTCAACTCCGATATGGAAACGACCCGCCTGCCACCATCCGAGAGGCGCTGCGTCTGCACGACGATGTCGATAGCGGACGCGATCTGCGCGCGGATGGAATCATTGCTCATCGGCATGCCGGCCATGCCAACCATCTGTTCCAGCCGCGATATCGCATCGCGCGGTGTGTTGGCATGGATGGTGGTCATCGAGCCTTCATGGCCAGTGTTCATTGCCTGCAGCATGTCGAAAGCCTCTTCACCGCGAACCTCGCCAACGATGATGCGGTCCGGACGCATGCGAAGTGCGTTCTTCAACAGCTCACGCTGGCGGACCTCGCCCTTGCCCTCAACATTGGGCGGGCGCGTCTCCAGCCGGCCGACATGCGTCTGTTGCAGCTGCAGCTCGGCCGCATCCTCGATGGTGATCAGACGTTCCCTGGCCGGAATGTAGCTCGAGAGAGCGTTGAGCAACGTCGTCTTGCCACTGCCGGTGCCGCCTGAGACCAGGATAGACTTGCGCGACTGCACGGCGATCCGCAGCAGATCGACCATCGGCTGACGGATGGAGTTGAACGCCATCAAACGCTCAAGGGAATAAGGATTTTTCGAAAATTTGCGGATCGATACGAGGGGACCGTCGACCGAGATCGGCCGCACCGCGATGTTGACACGCGAGCCGTCTTCCAGCCGCGCGTCAACCATGGGCGCGGATTCGTCGACGCGCCGGCCGATGGCCGAGACGATCTTGTTGATGACGCGCATCAGATGCGCCTCGTCGCGGAAACGGATCGCCGTCTCCTCGATCACGCCGCGCCGCTCTATGAACACGCGTTTATGGGTATTGATCAGAATGTCGGCGATCGAATCGTCCTTGAGCAAAGGCTCGATCGGCCCGAGCCCAAGCATCTCGTCCGCGGTGTCGCTGGTCAGTTGATCGAGTTCGCGCGCGTTCAATGGTACATTGCGACCACGCACGAATTCGCGGACGATCGGCCGGATTTCGTCCAGGATCTCGCCCTTCGACGCTGTTTCAAGCGCCGTCAGATTGAACCGATCGATAAGATGACGATGGATATCCACCTTGAGAGAGAGGAATTCATCGCCCTGCGGTGCGAGATCCACAACTGCTGGACTTGCCAGCGCAACAGGTTGCGGTCCCGGCAGGATCGTCTGCTCTGGCGGCTTTTCGGCCGGCCCTTTGATGAAACGGCCTAACATCCGGTACAAGTCCCCAATTCTCTCGAGTCTCTCGACAGGAAACCGCTGCCCGAACAAGCGGCGCACAAGAGCATGCTCTTTAGCCGGTGCCGGAACTGAAATGCTTGGTTGTGGTTTGTCATGAGCGTGGAGGGCCTATTGCTGGTCTGACGCGGGTTGCGCGTCCTCAAAATTTGTCCGCCACGGCGAGCGGACCTGGTCGATGCGGCGAACAAATCGAATCGACACAACGGCGACCGCCAAGCCTGCCAGCACGTCGACGAGATAATGGCCTCCCTCGGGAAAGGTCGCGAGGATCAGCATCGCGTTCAAAGCGTAGATGGGAAGCGCGAAATACCGGAGGCCACGAACGCTGTAGACGAAGATAGCCGCCAGCGCGGCGTGGAAGGACGGGAAGGTCACAAGGCCTTCCGGATGCTCGATCAGGAACGGATTCAGCATGCGCAGCGCGTGCAGTTGCTCAAGATGGCGCGTCGAAGCCCCTGGACTAAAGGAGCTCAAGATGTCCGGCGACGGATGGTAGAAATCAAAGGCGCCGGCCGCAGGCACCATCAACATGATCACGCACGTCACGAAACCGGCAAGCCCGAACTGCGCGGCAAATTCGCCAAGCCTGTCCCAACGAGCGGTCAAGGCGAGCATAGCCGGGAGAAACAGGAGCTGCACATTCAAACTGCCATAGGCAATTGAAAGAGCATAGGCGATCGACGGGTGGCTATTGAGGAGCTTCACGTAGGCAACCCAATTGAAGCCCAAGGCAGCGTCGCTTGCGGCCAGATAGTTATCCAGCAGCGGGCGATCCGTCGCAGTCGCCAGATATGAGAAGAGTTCCAGCGCTAAGGAAAACGCGGATATGAATGCGAGCCCCTTTAGCAGGATCTGTATCCTGCCTGCGAATTTGCTCACCAAATCACGAAAGCGAAATGGGGTTTTGCGAAGCTGAATGCGGATCGCACCAAGAAAAACCCAAAGCACGACCATAGGCGCCATCATGATCGCCACATGGTACCAGACAGCTCCATTGAGACTGATCGTCGAGAACGGCAACCAGATCGAAACCGCGATCACGGTTGCAAGCAGCACAGTCGACATAAACGCAATCAGACGATGGCTTCCAAGCTGGCCCTGGGGCCGCTCATACGCTTGCGCAAAATCGACAGCCGCATTGCAGACCGCGAGGGGCGGACGGACGATCGTCTGCTCCACGCTTCTTGCTCGAACGGGCTTTGGCCGACTCGTCAAGATATTTTAGCCCCCACTACATTTGCGATATGGAAACTAACTGTTAACCAAGGGGGCGACAAGCGCCTAGCGCGCCAACGAAGCGCAATACTTTCTACGTAGTTAACATTTCGATCTCGAAAATTATTTTATTCGGCTGCAACCTTCCTTCAGCCATCCGGCATCGCAGGGCATCCGAACCTGGCATGCCTGCCTGTTCCGCCCCCCGATGCCCCACTGCACGCGAAAACCCTCCGTAACCCATTAGATATAAAGGAATATGCGTATCTACTAATATTCAATAGCACCACCCCCAAACATGACCTAATTGTGTACGAATGGTTAAAATCGGTGGAAAACCGATGTGAATCAGCCATTTAGGAAGTTAAAATCACGGACTTTCTAAGCCGAATCATGTATTGAAAAGTTAACGAACCCTTAATCCCGTTTGACTCTGCTTTTTCGTGAGACCTAGGATTGAGGTGACGGGGGATGCTGGGTATGGGGTTCATCCTTAGCTCTGTCTCGTCGGGTTAAACCTCCAAAGGGAGAAATTGACATGAA
>JBDSLV010000357.1:0-4763 GCA_039916205.1 Mesorhizobium sp.
GGGCGAGCGGCCAGATCACCCGCTTCTCGACCAAGATCCTTGGCGTCGTCGCCGCCAATGACGGCACCGGTGGCGGCGCCATCGCGGCCTTCAAGGCGGCCGGCGTCGATCCCGTGCCACCGGTGACCGGCAATGACGCGACGATCGCCGCGTTGCAGTTGATCATCGCCGGCGACCAGTACAACACCATCTCCAAGCCAAGCGAGATCGTGGCCGCTGCCGCCGCCAACATCGCGGTAAAGCTGCTTTCCGGCGAGACGCCGAAGGCGGAGATGACGCTGTATGACACGCCCTCGCAGCTGTTCACTCCGGCTGTCGTGACGCAGGAAAACCTGAAGGCCGAGATCATCGACAAGAAGATCAACACCGCGGCCGAACTCTGCGTCGATCGTTACGCGGAAGGCTGCAAGAAGCTGGGCATCGGGGGCTGACCGCGACCTTTGCCTTGCCGCGCTGCCTGGCTTGCGCCAGGCAGCGCTCACTTTGAACCGGTTTCTGAAAGGCGCTCAGGCATGACCGATACAACGGAGATTCCGACAGGCGAGCTGGTGCTCAGCCTGCGCGGCGTTTCGAAGAATTTCGGCGCCGTCTCGGCGCTCACCGACATCGACCTCGATGTTCATGCCGGCGAGGTGGTGGCGCTGGTCGGCGACAATGGCGCCGGCAAGTCGACGCTGGTCAAGATCCTAGCCGGCGTGCATCAGCCAAGCTCCGGCACCATCACGTTTCAAGACAAACAGGTGACGCTTGCCGACCCCAGTGCGGCACTGACGCTCGGCATCGCCACCGTGTTCCAGGACCTGGCGCTGTGCGAGAACCTCGACATTGTCGCCAACATCTTCCTTGGCCGCGAGCTCAACCCGTTGCGGCTGGATGAAGTGGCGATGGAAGTGCGCGCCTGGACGCTGCTTAACGAATTGTCGGCGCGCATCCCCAGTGTCCGCGAAGTGGTGGCGTCGCTGTCAGGCGGCCAGCGCCAGACCGTGGCAATCGCGCGTTCGCTGCTGCTGGAACCGAAACTCATCCTGCTCGACGAACCGACAGCGGCACTTGGCGTGGCGCAGACGGCGGAAGTGCTCAACCTGATCGAGCGGGTGCGCGATCGCGGCCTCGGCGTCGTCATCATCAGCCACAACATGGAAGACGTGCGCGCGGTGGCCGACCGCATCGTTGTGCTCCGGCTTGGCCGCAACAACGGCATCTTCACGCCCGACGCCTCGAACCAGGAACTGGTCAGCGCCATCACCGGCGCCTCGAACAATTCGGTGTCGCGGCGTGCCGAGCGGCGCCAAACCCGGCAGGAGCAAATGGCAAGGCAGGATCAAACCCAGGAGCCACGCCCATGACCGAACAGGCCAAGCCAGCGCCGGCGCAGCTCGACCGCGCCGACGTGCGTGTCAAACACGAAGCCGGGATTGGTGGCACCATCCGCGCCTTCTTCGACCGGGTGCGCTCGGGCGATCTCGGCTCGCTGCCAGTCATCGTCGGGCTGGTCATCATCTGGACCGTGTTCGCCAGCATCAACCCGATCTTCCTGTCGAGCAGCAACCTGGTCAATCTGCTGTTCGACTCTTCGACGGTCGGCGTCATTGCACTCGGCATCGTCTGCGTGCTCATGGTCGGCGAGATCGACCTGTCGGTCGGCTCGATCAGCGGCTTTGCCTCGGCACTTGTCGGCACGCTGTGGGTCAACCAGGGCTGGCCGGTGGCGCTCGCCATCCTGGCTGCCGTCGCCGTCGGCGGCATCATCGGCGCGCTCTATGCGCTGCTGTTCAACAGGCTGGGCATGCCGAGCTTCGTCTCGACGCTGGCCGGTCTGCTCGCGGTGCTTGGCTTGCAGCTTTACATTCTAGGATCAACCGGCTCGATCAACCTGCCTTACGGTTCGAACCTGGTGAATTTCGGCCAGTTGCTGGTGATGCCGAAATGGGTCTCGTTCGGGCTCGCGGCGGTGCCCGGCATCGTCATGCTGGTCACCGGCCTGCGCACTGTCGCACGCCGCCGCGCCGCCAATCTGTCGGCGCCCTCGACCGGCGGGTTGATCACGCGGGCAGTCGTGATCACCGTCATTCTCGAACTGATCGTCGGTTACCTCAACCAGGCGCGCGGCATTCCGTGGATGTTCGGCCTGTTCGTCGGCCTGGTCATCGCCATGCACTACGCGCTGACGCGGACCAAGTGGGGCCGCTCGATGTCGGCGGTCGGCGGCAACCGCGAGGCGGCCAGGCGCGCCGGCATCAACGTGCGGCTGATCTATTCCAGCGCCTTCGTGCTGTGCTCCATGCTGGCGGCATTCGGCGGCGTGCTGTCGGCGGCCCGGCTTGCCTCGGCCAGCCAGCAGGCCGGCACCGGCGACGTCAACCTCAACGCCATCGCGGCGGCCGTCATCGGCGGCACCAGCCTCTTTGGCGGACGCGGCAGCGCCTATTCGGCGCTGCTCGGCATCATCGTCATCCAGTCGATCGCCAGCGGCCTGACGCTGCTCGATCTGTCCTCGTCGCTTCGGTACATGATCACAGGCGCCGTGCTTGCCATCGCAGTCATCGTCGACTCGCTGGCGCGCCGTTCGCGTGTCTCTCATGGCCGGGCCTGAACCCATCAACAGGAAGAGAGATATGAGCCAGGAATTGAGCGGAAAAGTCGCCGCGATCACCGGTGCCGCGTCGGGCATCGGCCTCGAATGTAGCAGATACATGCTGGCGGCGGGCGCCAGCGTGGTGCTGGTCGACCGCGCCGAGGCGACGCTGAAGACGCTTTGCGCCGAACTCGGCCCCAAGGCGATCCCGCTGGTGATCGACCTGATGCAGCCGGCAAGCGTCGCCACCATGATGCCGCGGATCCTCGAAAAGACCGGCCAGCTCGACATTTTCCATGCCAATGCCGGCGCCTATGTCGGCGGCGAGGTGGCGACCGGCGACCCCGACGCCTGGGACCGCATGCTGAACCTCAACATCAACGCCTGCTTCCGCTCGATCCAGGCGGTGCTGCCACACATGGTCGAACGCAAGACCGGCGACATCATCGTCACCAGTTCGATCGCCGGGCTGGTGCCTGTCGTCTGGGAGCCGATCTACACCGCGTCGAAGCACGCCGTGCAGGCCTTCGTCCACACGGTGCGCCGGCAGGTGGCCAAGCACGGCTTGCGCGTCGGCGCGGTGGCGCCCGGCCCGGTGGTGACGGCGCTGGTCAGCGACTGGCCAAAGGCAAAGCTCGAGGAAGAGCTCGCCGCCGGCGGCCTGATGCAGCCGCGCGAAGTGGCCGAAGCGGTGATGTTCATGCTGACCCGGCCAAGGAACGTCACCATCCGAGACCTAGTGATCCTGCCGCAGAGCAATGATCTCTGAGGCAGCAGGGGAGTAGGGCAGTAGGGCAGTAGGGCAGTAGGGCAGTATGTTGTCTTGCAGGCCAGCCGGACGCCGATCTAGCTGTCACTTACCTACTGCCCTACTCCCTTATGAGAGAACCCATGATTTATTACATCGGCATCGACGTCGGCACCGGCAGCGCGCGCGCCGGGGTGTTCGATCCCCAGGGAAACCTGCTGGCCTCGGCCAAGCAGGATATCGAGGTCTGGCGCGAGCCCGGCGATATCGTCGAGCAGTCGAGCAACGATATCTGGCGCGCGGTGTGCAAGGCGGTGCGTGAGGCCGTCGCTCAATCGGGTGCTGAACCGGAAGCGATCGCCGGCATCGGCTTCGACGCTACCTGTTCGCTGGTGGTGCTGGGCGAGGGCGGGGCGCCGTTGCCGGTCAGCAAATCGGGCAATGCCGAACGCAACATCATCGTCTGGATGGATCACCGCGCGGTGGAACAGACGCGCCGCATCAACGGCAGCGGCGAAAAGGTGCTGAACTATGTCGGCGGCGTCATCTCGCCGGAGATGGAAACGCCGAAGCTCCTGTGGCTTTCCGAAAACATGCCCGGCACCTTCGCCGAAGCCTGGCAGTTTTTCGATCTCGCCGATTTCCTCACCTGGCGGGCGACCGGCAGCCTTGCCCGCTCGGTCTGCACGGTGACCTGCAAATGGACCTATCTCGCGCATGAAAACCGCTGGGACGAGGGGTACTTCCGCAAGGTGGGACTGGGGAGCCTGGCCGATGAGGCGTTCGCCCGTATCGGTACCGAGATCGTGCCGGCGGGAGCATCGCTTGGCGGCGGGCTGACCGCGCAAGCAGCAGTGGAACTCGGCCTGAACGCGGGAACAGCGGTCGCGGCCGGGTTGATCGACGCGCATGCCGGCGGTGTCGGCACGGTCGGCGCGCGCGGCGGGTCCGGCAGCGTTTTGTCGCGCATGGCCTATGTCTTCGGCACCTCGGCCTGCACCATGTCGTCCACCGCTGAGCCGGCTTTCGTCGACGGGGTCTGGGGTCCGTATTTCTCGGCCATGGTGCCGGGCCTGTGGCTGAACGAGGGCGGGCAATCGGCGGCGGGTGCCGCCATCGACCACCTGGTGCGCCTGCATCCGGTAGCCGGCGAAGCAGCAGAGGCGGCGCGGGCAGCGGGCCTCAGCCTCAGCACCTGGCTGTCGCTGCAGGCTGAAAGCCGTGGTGGGGCTGCTTCAACGCCGGCGCTTGCGGGCGGTGTCCATGTCGTGCCGGAAGTCCTCGGCAACCGCGCGCCCTTCGCCGATCCGGATGCGCGCGCGCTGATCGCGGGCCTCGACCTCGACACCAGCCTCGACAGCCTTGTCGGGCTCTATGTCGCCGGGATCTGCGGATTGGGCTATGGCGCGCGCCAGATCGTGCGCGCCGAGCACGACAAGG
>JBDSLV010000358.1:0-8046 GCA_039916205.1 Mesorhizobium sp.
AGCGGCCGCACGACGCTCGCCTGCAGGATCCAGCCGACGCCGGCCATGACGACAACGGCGATCGGAAAAGCGACAGCTGCCGGCAGGCCGAGCTCGACCAATTGCCAGGCGATGTAGGCGCCTAGCATCATGAACACGCCGTGGCTGAAGTTGAAGACGCCGATCGTTGTCCAGACCAGGGCCAGACCGACCGCCATCATGGCGTAGAGCGAACCCTGGAACAGGCCGCCAAACAGGATTTCCGCCAGTGCACTCATGCTGTTGTCCTAATGGCCAAAATACATCGACATGATCTCGCCGTGGTCGAGGCTTTCGCCCGGCTTGATCTCGGTCGCCACCGCGCCATGGTTGACGAGGTAGAGCTGCTGCGAAAGTTCGAGCAGGAATTCGATGTCCTGCTCGACGACGATGAGCGGCACGCCGCCGCGCGAAATATCCATCACGGAGGCGCAGAGTTCGTCCTTGATCTTGGGCGCCAGCCCCAGCGTCGGCTCGTCAAGGATCAGCAGGCGCGGATGGCTCATCAGCGCGGTGCCGATCGACACCATCTGGCGTTCACCGCCAGACAGCGTGCGCACCCGCTGGCGCCAGCGCTCCGCCAGCTTGGGAAACAGTTTTACCACCTTCTCGCGGTTTTCCGCTTCATGCGGGCGGGCGCGTGGCGAATAGGCGCCGAGCGCCATGCAGTCGGCGATCGACAGGTCGGGAAACAGCCGGTTGCCTTGCGGCACGTGGATCAGGCCGGTGCCAACGATGGCGCGGGCACTGCGGCCGACAATGTCCTGCCCGTCGAACAGGATGCGGCCGCTCTTCGGCTGCAGCAGGCCGGAGATCGCCCGCAGCAGCGTCGTCTTGCCGTGTCCGTTCGGCCCGAACAGGCCGACATTGCCGAAGCGGCCGGCCTCCAGCGAAATCCCATGCAGCACAGTGACGCGGCCATAGCCGGCGGTGACGCCTTCGACGGTGAGGATTGGGTTCACGCCGCCGACCTCCTTGTGCCGAGATAGGCCTCGATGACGCGCGGGTCGGCGATGACGACTGCCGGGTCACCGGCAGCCAGCACGCGGCCATTGTTGAGCACCAGAAGATGTTGCGACAGGCTCATCAGGAAGGTCAGCACATGCTCGATCAGGAGAATGGTGATGCCGCGCTCGGCGGTGCGGCGAATCAGGCCTATGGATGTCTCGATCTCGGGCTTGGTCAGGCTCGAGGCCGGTTCGTCAAGCAGCAGCATGCGCGGCCTCATGGCAACAGCGGTGGCGAGCATCAGGCATTTGCGCTCGAACACGGAAAGCTCTCCGGCAAGCCGCCCGAACGATGCCGAGCCCAGCCCGACGAACTCGAGTGCCTCGGCGGCGTCGTCGCGGGCTGCCGAGGCGGATTTTTCCTGCTTGCCGTAGCTTGAGCCGATCAGGGCGTTCTCGAACACGGTCAGCCCGTCAAAGCTGGTCTCACGCTGGAACGTACGGGCAAGGCCGAGACGCGCGATGGCGTGTCCCGGCTTGCCGTTGATGGCGGTTCCGTCAAAGCGAATCCGCCCCCGGTCGGGGCCGAAAGGGATTCCGGTGATGATGTTGAACAGCGTGCTCTTGCCGCTGCCGTTCGGGCCGGCGATGCCGAAGATCTCGCCGGCCTCGACCTTGAACGATACGCCATCGACGGCCTTCAGCGAACCGAAGGCCTTCGACACGTCGTCCAGCTCAAGCAGAGCCATTCCCTATTTCATCCAGGGCTGGAGCTTGAAGGCGCCGGTGGCGTATTTTTCCGGCGAAATCAGCGTGCGCTTGCCATCCCAGATCTGGAAGAAGGTGATCGGGATATAGTCGTCGCCCTGTGTCGCAAGGTGGGTGGCCGGATCGAACTTTAGCCGGCCTTCCGCGACCTGCTTGTCGGTCTCCGACAGCGCCTTCATGATCGCGGCATGGTCGGATGCACCGCCGACTTTCTTGACCGCGTCGAAATAGACATTGGCCATTTCGTAGAGCGCGACGCCATAGGTGCCGCTCTCGACGCCGTATTTCGTCTTGAACTTGGCCGCCACCTCATCGGCGCGTGGGTTCTTCGGTGTGGTCAGCGCGCCGCCGAGCAGATTGTAGATGACACCGTCCGATTTCTTGCCGGTCAGCTCGACGAATTCCGGAACGCTTGGCGCGTATTGCAGGAAGACGAGGCTCTTGGTCGGCTGCTCCAGGAACTGGTTGAGGAAGGACGCCGAATTGCCTGGCAGATAGTCGGTGTTGATGACGACATCCGGAACGTTTTCGCGCACCTTGGCAAGGATCGGCCGCCAGTCGGTCACTTCGCCGAAGGGCACGATCTCGTCGACGGAGATGGTCCATCCCTTCTCCTTGAAGGTCTTCTTCATGCCTTCGGAGATGGTCTTCGAATAGGCGTTGTCGGACGAGACGATGGCGACCTTCTTGGCCGGCAAGGTGATCTTGCCGTCGGCCGCGAGCTTCTCGACGAAAGAGGTGACATCGGTGTTGTAGGCGTCGAAGGAAGGCGTCAGCGACCAGCAGCACATGTATTTGTCCGGGCTCGGCGCGATGATGTCCTTGGTCTGCTGCGAGGTGGCCGCCAGCATGTAGGGCATTTCAGCCTCGGCCATGTTGTCGATTTCGAAATTGGTCAGGCTGGCATAGCCGGTCAGCATGAAGTGAACGGCCGGGTCGCCAAGCAGCCGCTCGACGGCGCTGGTGACATTGCCGGCCGATTGATCCTTGACGTCGCCGACCACCAGTTCGAACGTGTCTCCGGCAACGCCGCCAGCCGCATTGGCTTCGTCGATGGCCATTTGCACGCCGCGCTGGAATTCCTGTCCATCCGCGGCGGCGGGGCCGGTGAGCGGGGCCAGCAGGCCGATCTTGACGACTTCGGCGAAGGCGGGCGCGCTGGATGCGGCAAACACGCCAATCAGCGCCGCGCTCATCAGAAACTGACGGATTCGTCTCGTTGCGGATTTCGGTTTCATGGTGCTGTTCCCTTTTTTCCTCCCGTTCATCGGGAGTTGGATAATTGACAATCTACGCACAATCGTTCCTATTTGAAAAGGATTTTTCAGAAGGCCTGGCCGGGAAAGTGTTTCCGGCCAGTTGTGGGAGCCAGTGGCGCTTTGTTGCGCAACTGCTCTAGAACAAGGCAATTCCAGACGGAGCGAACGATGACGATGTCGCAGAAAACCCTTGAAACCAGCCACGGCACGATCGCCACTCGCCAGACAACTGGCAAAGGAACCGCGGTGCTATTGATCCACGGCAATTCGTCTTCCAGCGCTGTCTTCCGCAACCAGCTCGAGAGTTCGCTGGGCGAGCGTTACCGCATGATCGCGCCCGATCTGCCGGGCCATGGCGCTTCCGGCGATGCGCTCGATCCGGAGCGCTCCTACAGCATGGAAGGCTATGCCGATGCCATGACCGAAGTGCTCGGGTTGCTCGGTGTCGACAAGGCCATCGTCTTCGGCTGGTCGCTCGGCGGCCATATCGGACTCGAAATGATCGACCGCTTTCCCGGTCTGCTCGGCCTGATGATCACGGGCACGCCGCCCGTCGCGCCGGAGGAGGTTAGCAACGGCTTCAAGTCGAGCCCACATATGCATCTTGCCGGCCAGGAGGTGTTCAACGCCGCCGATGTCGACGCCTATGCGCGCAGCACCTGTGGCGAGCCGTTCGAGCCGTTTCTCATCGACACGGTGGCGCGGACCGATGGTCGGGCACGTCGCCTGATGTTCGAGAAATTCGCCGCCGGCAGCGGCAGGAACCAGCGCCAGATCGTCGCCGGCAAGACGCCACCGATCGCCGTTCTCAATGGCATCGACGAGCCTTTCGTCAACACCGACTTCGTCGCGTCGGTCAAGTTCTCCAACCTGTGGGAAGGCAAGACCCATCTCATGGACAAGTCAGGCCACGCGCCGTTCTGGGATTCGCCAGACCGCTTCAACCCGATCTTCGCCCGCTTCCTGGCCAGCGTGGATCAGCGCTAAGGCTTTCTCCTGAAAGGATCGATCGAGCCTCGTCCGGCCGAGGCCGGATCGCCTGGACCTGCTATTTCCGCAACAGCGCCTCGATCTCGTCCAGCACCTTGTCCTTGCCGATGCCGGTGAGGAAGGCGAGGCCCTTGATGACCGGCTTGGTCACCGAGGCGGAGATCGGGGTGGTGGCGACGATGAAGTCGACATTGTCGGCCAGGCTTGGCACCTCGGTTGCCTTTGACTGCTGGGCATTGAAGGTGAGCCCGCGCTCCTTCATTGCCTCGGTGACGGCGACATTGACGGCCGTTGAGGTGGCGATGCCGGTGCCGCAGGCAAAGAGAATTGTTTTCTGTCGAGACATATCCGTTCTCCTTGTTCAGCCGAGTAAGGCACGCACGTCGTCCAGCGTCCTGGCAGTCCTCAGGCCATCGAGCACTTCGGCATTCTGAATGGTGGCCATGACCATCTGCAGCGCGTCAATCTGCTTGTCCTTGTCATTGATCGCAAGCAGGAACACGAAGCCCACCGGCAGCTTCTCGTCGGGGTCTTCCATGTTGGCGAAGACGACGGGTTTCTTCAATGTGCCCATGGCGATCCCGGGCTTCAGCACATGTTCCGGATCGGTGTGCGGCACCGCGACATTGTCGGGGCGCTCCAGCGGCAAGCCGGTCGGAAGGGTCATTTCGCGGCGCACGACCGCATCGGCATAGGAACTCTTGACGTAGCCCAGCGCCTCCAGCTTGCCGGCCAGGATACGGATGATCTCCTCATTGGTCGTTGCATCGGATCCGAGCAAGATGGCTTCGGGATCCAGGAGATGCATGAGTCCGCCAGACATATCGTGCTCCGTTCATAAAATCGTGCGCCCCGGAAGGGCGCACGAGCGTTTCAAATGCAAGGCGCGATGAGGGTCAAGCCGAGCCTTCGGCCGGCTCGTGCTCGGCGCCTGCCGCCCGTTCCCAGCCGAGTGGATTGCGGCGGTAGAGAACGAACAGCGCGGCAATGACCACGGCGATGACAATGATGCCGAGGAGCCCAAGTCCCTGGATCGCCTCGATGACGACATAGGGCACCCACAGGAAGCCATCGACCACCGAGGTGATCTGCAAGGCATCCGCCGGCAGCTTGAAGCCCGATGCGACGGCGGCACTGGTAAACAGCGGTGCAAGCGCATTGGCAACATAGAAGCCGATCGCCAGCGTCACCGTGCCGATCACCACCATGCGGAACACGTTGCCTTTGACCAGCGGTGCGGTCATGGCGACGATGAAGGGGATGACCGCGAGATCGGCGAACAGGATGACGCGGTTGCCGGGCAGGATGATGGAAAGAATGATCGCGATCGGCACCAGGATCAGCGACGACGAGATCGCGGCCGGATGGCCGATCAGGATCGCGGAATCGAGACCGACGAGAAGCTCGCGGTCGCCGGTGCGCTTGCGCACGAACGCCTGGGCCGCGTCGGAAACCGGCAGCAGGCCCTCCATCAGGATTTTCACCATGCGCGGCAAGAGCAGCATCACAGCGGCCAGCGTCATGCCGGTGCCGAGCACCTTTGCCAGCACCACGCTGAGGTCGCCCGCGTTGTAGAAAGCGATCGCACCGAGCACGAGGCCAATGATGAGGCCCATCACAACCGGTTCGCCGAACACGCCGAAGCGGCGCTCGATGGTTTCGGTGTTGATGTTGATCCGGTTGATGCCAGGAATGCGATCCATGATCCAGTTAAGCACGATGGCGATCGGCAGGATCTGCGCCGAGGCGAGATGCGGCACGGAAATGCCCGGTACGCCGTAGAATTGCTGCACGGCGCGCGCCGACCAGTCGGCGAAAAGCAATGACAGGGCGGCGACAAGTGCTGCAACGGCGATGCCGTAAGCCAGGTTATCGGTCGCGGCAACGACCAGCGAACCGACAAAGGCGAAGTGCCAGAAATTCCAGACATCGACATTGAGCGTGCGCGTCATGCGCGTCAGCAACAGCACGATGTTGACCAGGATGCCGACCGGGATGACCCAGAGGCCGACGGAGGAGCCAAAGGCGATTGCCGCCGCGGACGGCCAGCCGACATCGATGATGTCGCGGTGAATTCCGGTGTTGGTGACGATCGCCTTGGCGACGTCGCCGATCGATGTGAACATGAGGCCGAGCACCAGATTGATACCGATGAAGGCGACCCCGATGGTAACGGCAGCGCGAAACGCTTTGCTGACCTTGGCTCCCAGAACCACGGCAATGATGAAGATGACGATCGGCAGCAGGATCGTTGCGCCAAGCGTATCGATGGCTCCTTTTAAGCCCGCAAGAATAGTGTCCATTATGCCTCCCCTGGAGCATCGCGGCCATGGCTATGCCGCGCGCGACGCTCCGTTGACCTCATTTCAGCTTCTGCTGCCCTCCGCGGCCGAAGCACTTCCGGTATGCGTCGATGCCGGCTGAAACGCTGACCAATTCTATCGCTTGGTGAACATTTGCCTTTGTCGGCGAACGAATGTTTTAGAATGACTGTTCACGGAAATGTCAATTGGCAATCTTTGTGCCAAAGATATCCCGCTCGCACAGGCCGGAATTGGCTGTGTAAAAGGGTGGATCGCAGGGCGAGCGACTATCGTCTCAGGCTACCGACCAGCCGCCGTCGACGAGAATGTTGGCGCCGGTAATCATCGACGCTGCCGGGGAAGCCAGGAACACCACGGTGCCCGCCACATCGATCGGATCGCCGATGCGGCCGAGCGGGATGTGGCCGAGCACATGCGCATGAAATTCGGGATTGGCGAGCGAGGGCCGCGTCCCGTCGGTCCAGATGAAGGTCGGCGCGACGCTGTTGACGGTGATCTTGTGCTGCGCCCATTCCGCCGCCAGGCAGCGGGTCAGGTGATTGATCGCCGCCTTCGACATGCAGTAAATGGCCTCGCCCTTCAAGGTCACGCTGCCGGCCTGTGAACTCATGTTGATGATGCGCCCGGATTTCCGCGCGATCATCAGTTTCCCGACTGCCTGGGTGGTGAAGAACGTGCCTTTCAGGTTGACGTCGACGGTGAGGTCGAAATCCTCTTCGGTCACATCCTCGGCCAGGTTTTCAGGCCCGAGACCGACATTGTTGACCAGCACGTCGATGCGGCCGAAGGCTTTGTGGGCCTCGGCGACCGCCGCCCGCACCGTCTTGAGATCGGTCAGGTCCATCTCGACCGCGAGCGCCCGCCTGCCCATGCGCTCGATCTCGGCGACAAGCTCTGCTCCGTCGCTGCTCTTGCGCACGCCGACGATCATGTCGGCGCCTGAGCCGGCGCAAGCCAGCGCGCAGGCGCGGCCGATGCCGCGCGACGCGCCGGTGACCAGCACCACCTTGCCGTCCAGGTCAAACTTTGGCGTGGTTTCCGACATTACGACCTCCCTTGAAATGTTCCTTGTGGACGAGATTAGCCGGTCACGACATGAAAGCCAGCCCGGGTCCCTCACGACAAGAACACCGCTTGCACCAGCCCTTGCCATGGGCCGGCCATGATGATGCCATCTCCTTAGGTAAAGTCGGCGTCGGGGTTAGGGCTGGCAATGCGATTGAGGTGGGCGATCAATGCGGGCAGGCGCACGGGCCGGGCATTTGCGGCGGCGCTTGTGCTATGCCTGTGTATTCTCGCGCCCGCCATGGGCGAAGCGCCAAAGGAGCTGAAGGGCGTCGCCCTCATCATCGGCCAGTCCGACTACAAGCATGTCGGCAAATTGCCCAATCCCGAAAACGATGCCCGCGCCATCGAGGAAATGTTCGACAAGCTCGGCTTCCAGACCGACGTCGCCACCAACCGTGACGCGCGCAAGCTCAAGCGCGACCTCGAGAGCTTTGTCGACGACGCCGAGGGCGCCGATGTTGCCATCATCTACTATTCAGGCCATGGCATCGAAGCCGGCGGCGAGAATTTCCTGGTGCCTGTCGATGCCGACATTTCCGCGCTCGACGATGCCGGTGAAAAGCTGGTGCCGCTATCGTCGATCCTAACCGAGCTGAAGGCCAAAGTGCCGGTCACCATCGTCCTGCTCGACGCCTGCCGCAACGACCCGTTCCCGCCGGGTACATTGCTAAA
>JBDSLV010000359.1:0-14753 GCA_039916205.1 Mesorhizobium sp.
CCAGCACGTCATCCGGTAAGGCCCAAAATGTCAGTCTTCAGTTCAATTGAGTCATCGGTTGCTTTGGTCATCTCCTGTCTCCGCAATCACTGCCTCCCGGACCATTCCGGGAGGAGAACCGCAATCCATACAACTTCTACTTCAGGCGGCCTTGCGCCCTGCGCGGCCATCCTGAGCAATCCGTGCGGTGTCGTTCGAGGCCTCGCCAGGGGCCGACCTGCCGATCTCGATACGACGCGGTTTCAGCTCCTCTGGAACTTCCCGGACCAGGTCGACCGACAAGTAGCCCGTCACGCAGCCCCGCAGCCTTGACCTTGACGTGATCGGCAATTCTGAACACCTGCTTGAAATTGCCGATGGCAAGGCCCTGGTGGAGGATCTGCCGGTCCTCTGCATCGGGGCTCTTATGACCGGTCACCGTAAGCTCGGAGCCGTGCTGGATCAGCTCGATTTCCTCTTCGCTGAACCCTGCTACCGCCATGGTGATGCGGTAGTTACGCTCACCGATCTTCTCGATGTTGTAAGGCGGCCACTCCGAACGCGGGCCGGTGTCGAGCATGTTGAACAGTCGGTCAAAGCCGACCGTCGAGCGGTAGAGAGGTGCGTAGTCAAAGCTTCTCATGTCCATATCCTCCGAAAAGCAACATGGGGTTTTCAACGTTTTCGACTTTTAGACGTCGAGCCTATGGTCTCGACGGCAAGCGATTTGGTAATGGCCAAAAATCTCTTCACGGGGTAAGCAGAAAAAAATTTGGTTGCGAGAAAAATCGGTGTCGCATCCGCCCCAACCAGGCCGAAACACAACCAACGCCGCCCATGTCCAGCTGACCGTCATTCGTTGACTCAGCTCAAGCCAAAGCGTAAAGCCCCGGCTCGCAGCCCCACGTCCAAGGCGCCTCGTTTCACCCTAAAGGTTTGTAAAATGGACGACAAATATTCCAATGCGCGCGAGCATTTTTTCGCGGCGGTTCGCACCCTAGCAGCCTCTTCCGACCCCATCCAAACGAGATTGATCGATGCAAATGTGAACATTTTGCACATCACTCTCGATGAATTTGACGGTGACCGGGAGCTCAAGTTCAAGTTTGCCAAAATACTGGATTTGCTGGCTGTCGACCAGGACCAGATGGAAGCGGTAGCTACTGAGACGACCGCACACATGACCGATTTTGAAGCCGTGAAAGTCGCGGATCTCATCTGCGATTTCTACTACGAGCTGACCTAGAATTCGGCGATCCAGCCCTGTCGGCCGGCAGCTCATAGCGGCCGTAATTGATTGTGTGGGGCGTTCTCGCGGCCGTCTTAAACCAAGATAGTCAGCGCTCGATAGACAAAGCCGCCGCCTGCCCGCGGCCCATGAAAAAACCCGCTGCCGGGAGGAGGTGGCAGCGGGTTTGATCTGAAGCTTGCCACGGGAGGAGGTGTGGCTCGCTTTGTATCGGCATCGCATCTGGGAGGAGTAGATGGCCGACACCGCGAAAGTCGCTGAGTGCTGGCTGTTGTGCAATGCACAATTTTGCATGGCTGCCGTGCGGCATGGCCATCCCGGACGCTATTTCTTGATGATGTTGCCGTGGTTCAGGTCGAAGGCCTGAGCGTCGCCGGCCTGCTTATAAAAATCGTCCTGCAGTTCTCCCCATTCGCCGAGGTAGCCGCCACAACTGCTGCAATGGATCGGGGTATGCTCGGTGGCGTTATCGGGGATCTCCATTTGGATCGTCCCGCATGCCTTGCAATCGAGTTTGTGATCGAGCCGCTTGGGGTCCATCGCGCCTCAATACTCCTGTCCAGCCTCACCGTCCAGAACCTTCAGGGGACTGTCTCCGGTGAACCCCCGCGACGGCATTACACCGCTGGAAAGGCGGCGCGGCAAATCAGCCTGCTGCAAAGTTTGCATACGCTGCGATGTTCAAGAAAATCTTGCGCAAGCAGTCTCGCTTGCCAACCTCAACCACAATGAGACGAGGGATGTCGCGCATGCGGCACACTCAACGGCGACACACCTGACCACGCCCCAGCGTGTGCATTGGTTTTGGAAGTCGGCTGTCAGCAAGCCTAGGCAAGTGGAGGGTCCAGTCCTAGCCCAGCGGTCATTACGAATTGGCCTGCTCAAATAGCGCATCACCCCTCGCCTGGCGCCTTCACCGCCCCGTATTCGACCGAACGTGCGCCCACATCTGCATGGCCTCCCGGTGCCGCTAAACCGCGTTGGAACAATTCCCGCACCGCCTCGGACCGGTTCGGCATTCGATGGGACAATCGCCATGCATCGATGACCGCGAGTTCCTCGGCATTGAGCATGATCTGAAGTCGGTATGGTCGTTGAACGGCCGCCAAACTTCCTCTCCGAAAACTTCAACCTAGATTCCGGCATCATGGTGGACGATAGCGGCAAGGATTGGATCGTAGATGCTGCCGATGCCTTTCTCACGTTCGGTGATGATTATGCCTGCAGCCTTCGCATCTGCAACCAGATTTTGGGTCAACGCATCGACACTAACGGGAGCCAGCGGGTTGGGAGGTGGATCGGGATGAAGCGAACACACTTCACACAGAGCCTGCGCTATGCCGTCTGGGCATTATTGGTTCCCGACAGGCCACTCAATGGAGCGGCCAGTGTCCATACCAGCCGACCTTCCGCAGTTTCGATCTGGGCTTTTCCGCTCACGGCATCGGGCACGATACGCCGAAGCGTTGTGTGACTGAAGCCGCCCGTTGCAATCTGCCCCACGTTTGATCCGTCTTGTTCCGCCCAAACGAGGTGAAGCCAGTTTCCTTCCGACCGCTGCTCTATCGACCAGCCGACACTTATCCCGCCGCCTTGGCCCGCCATGGCCCCGCGCTCGGCAGAATTGGCCGATAGTTCATGGAAAGCCATGCCGAGATACTGGGCGGCGTGGGGTGAGATCAAAATGGAAGGTCCGCTCGCCGAAACACGCCCTTGGTGGCGAAAGGGCTCGATCTGGCTAGCAATCAGCTCGGCGATGGTGGTTCCGCGCCAATCTGCATCGACAAGCAGGTCGTGGGATCGAGAGAGCGCCATGATCCGCTCACGTACGCGGGTTTCGAACTCATCCTGCGTCTGCGTCGTCCTGCTGGTCTGGCGCAAGATTGAAAGGATCACGGCGTACTGATTTTTGACGCGGTGATTCACTTCCCGCATGAGTGCCCTGATTTGCGCTTGACTGTTCTTCTGATCGGTAATGTCGCGGATGATCTTTGATGCACCGATGACCTGTCCTTGATCATCCCAAACAGGTGAAACCGTTAGGGATATAGGCAAAAGCCGTCCGCTTCTGTGCTGCCTGACGGTCTCGTAGTGATCCACCATCTTACCATCGAGAATCGAGCCGAGGACGAAATCCTCTTCGGCGTGGCGGTCCAGGGGTACTACTCGACGTATCGTTTCCCCGATCATCTCTGCTTCATTAAAGCCATATAACCGCTCGGCGGCGCTGTTCCATGACGTCACTTTCCCCGCGAGGTCAATTGTAACGATTGCGTCCTGCGAAGACTGGACCATGGCAGTCAAAAGGCGGCTCTGGCTGGCCAACTCGCCAGCTACACCGACGGCGACATCCTTTTCCCAGATGGCGAACTTTGAAGCAGATCGCGAGACCAGTTTGTCAACGATCAGCGCCGCCAACCCTTTGAGTGTTGCAAGCTCAGCATCTTTCAGCCGTCTAGGCCTCCTGTCCATGGCGCATAACATGCCCAAGCAGATTCCCTCGGGGACCTTAAGGGGTATTCCGACGTAGGAACGCGCCTGTGGGTGCCCAGTGACCCACGGATGGTCAGCGCACCGAGGATCGGTGCCCGCATCCTCTACCAGCCACGGCTCGTCCTGCTCCACTGCCGACACGCAGAAGCCGGGAACACAGTCGATCTCGGTTTCAGCAAGGCCGTGGCTTGCCTTGAACCAAACCCGGTCCTTGTCTACGAAAGTCACAAGGGAAATCGGCATGGCGAGGACCCGCGCGACAATCGCCACGACGTGGTCGAACGCCTGCTCACGCGGGGTGTCCAGGATGTCGTACCGCTTGAGCAGATTGAGCCGCGCAGCCTCATTCATTTCAACATGCCTCTCCAGCTAGTCGCCTTTAACCCCATAGTCTCTGTTCGGGTTCCGCTCCACAGACCGAGCAGGTGCATATTACGGCACTGAACCGCTAGATTTCCTGGAAGCTCAGCTCAGCTCGGCTTAGCTGCAGCCACCGCGAGCAGGAAGATGAACTGACTTTCGCCGGCGAACGAGACCGCGCAAACACAACGCTTAACGACAGCTTTTTGGCAGCGCAGCGAAAATCGAAGGGAAACTGCATCTACGAAAGGGGACGCTAGATGGAAACCGACATCGGCGGTTCACAACAGCAGCGACGACCCGCCCCTGTGCCAGAGCACGGCAGCATGCAATTGAGCAGAGGGGGCTAGTCAAAATGGATCCTCACCCAAGACAACGAAGCCAGAACCGCGCGGATCCAATGAGTTGGGAGAAAGGCGGCGGCGCTCTCCCGGCTCGAGCCCCAGATTAGGGTCTCGATCAAGTTTGCGCCGCTGCTGATTCAGAATTGGACACTGCGGCGGGCAATGAGGGTTGATGGATATCCCAGCGAACATCCGCATTGGAGCGGTCAATATCGTCGGCAGAAGAGCGTCCGAAAGGGCTGTCGGCGGCTCCGTCGTGAGAACGAAAAAAGAAGAGAAGCAGAACTTTCGTGTGCGCTTTTTGCACACGACATCGCGCAACTATCTGATATTACTTATCTATCTGTCCCATCCATCATCGGGGCGATAGCCACGGTATGTCGTTGGTATTCAGTCATTTTCCAATAGTATCAAATCGTTGGATCGCCTCGGATATACGCAATAAATACGCCCAGCCTAGGTTCGTCGCAAAGGCCGGCGGGCGTCAAGCCGATCGCGGCGAGACGCCGACCGCGCCGCGCATGGCGCGCCTCATGACTTTTGCGAACTCATCGGCCTTCCTATCGACGACATGTGCGATGTAGGCAAGTCCTCTCGTTGGCATTGATATTGGCATGATCGAGCTCATTGTCTTGCACGCGGCTGCACTTCATGGGCTGCCCAGTCAAGATCGGCCCTGTCGACCTCGTCCGCATCGCCTTTGAAACGACCTAAGCCGAAACTCCGACCCACTGCCCCCTGCCGATCTTGACGAAAATCGTTGCACCTGCTTGAGACCGGTGCAATCGGAACATTTCCATTGAGGGGATGAACAAGCGGTGGGCAAACTGTGAAGCGCTTTTTTCGATTGCTTGCCACGGCGATCATGGCGTCCGGGGCCACCGGCTGTACAAGCATTTCCTACTATGCGCAGTCGTTGGAGGGCCATGTGCAGATCATGGCGGCGCGCGAAAATGTTGGAAAACTGATCGATGATCCTTCGACGCCTGGGGCATTGCGCACCAGGTTGAGATCGGCAAGCGCCATACGGCGGTTTGCGATAGACGAACTGGCACTGCCCGAAAACAACAGCTACCGCAGCTACGCTGACATCGGTCGGGAGGCTGTCACCTGGGCCGTTTTTGCCGCGCCGCAATTCTCCCTGACGCCCCGAACATGGTGCTTTCCAGTTTTCGGCTGCGTTCCGTACCGGGGGTACTTTAACCGGAAATCCGCGACTGAAAGCGCTGTCGAGCTTCATGGACAGGGCCTGGACGTCTATGTCTCTGGTGTCACCGCATATTCCACATTGGGCTGGTCCAGCGATCCGCTTCTAAGCACCATGTTCCGTCAGGACGACACGTATCTCGCGAGCCTTGTTTTTCATGAGCTCGCGCATCAGCGCATCTATGTAAACGGTGACTCGGCGTTCAACGAGGCTTTCGCGGTTGCCGTCGAAACCAGCGGCGTGAGAAAATGGCTCGGCGCTGCCGGCGATCGCGCCGGATTGCGCCGCTACAAAGCAGATCGCAAGCGCAGCGCGGATTTTCTAGGACTGGTGTCGAAAACCCGGGACGAGCTCCAGCGGGTCTATGAAAGTTCCCGCGGCCCGGAGCAGATGGCGGCTGCCAAGGCAGCCACGATCGAGAAGCTGCGGATACGCTACCGGCAAATGCGAGACAAGCGCTGGGCCGGATACCGTGGATACGACGTCTGGTTCGATGCCCCGATCAACAACGCAAAGCTGGCCGCGACTGCCGTCTACGGCGAACAGGTCCCGGCATTTCTTCACTTGTTCGACCTGTGTTCCGGCGATTATCCAAGGTTCTACGCCTCTGTTCGGCGGATCGCGGAATCGCCGAAACCTCTCCGTGCAGAAACGCTGAAGGCAGCGGATAGCTGTAACTGACACAAGCGCGGGACGCATTTCGGCAATGCCCCGATCTCAGATCGTGCCACAAGGTTTCGCCTAGTGGGCATGCACAAAACCAAGCTCGCGCCGCTACGGCTCGAGACGCAAAACCTATCCTGAATCGATGCGTTAGCGCCGTAGCGCGTAGACGCGATCCACATTGTCGCTGCTGATCGGCAAAGCCACGTCGTCGTCAAGCAAGCGGGTAATGCGGGCGAAGCCGGTGAACGCCTTCCTGGCTTCCTCGGCCGACATCTGGCCGGTAAGAGCCGCGGAACAGCAATTCAACGCGCATTGGTAGACTGGTCCGCGCCGCCCGGCTGGCCACTTCCGCAAGAAGACCATCGCCTCGGCAACACTATCGACTTCTTCAACAGGATGACCCTGCCCGCGCAAAATCCGCACCGGCGAAAAAAAGTGCAAGCGATCCATCATTTCCTCCCGGTCGATCGCGATGTGTTCGATCGAACTGGCTAAAACGCGCGGCCGTAGGATTGGTTCCACGAAAAAACACGCGCTGAGAAAAATATTGGTGGCCTTGGCCTGAAAGCTTTCTCGGCCCGGACTAAGCCGAATCGTCGCCCGCTCAGAGATATCGGCCGACCATTTTGCCCGCGCGATAAGCGTGTTTCTCATTGAATATCTTTAAGGCGAAAGCCGGCAAATCGATCGGTTGCCGGTTCCCCTGCGTCAGGCCTAACCTGCGTGGTCAACGCGTGAGGGCGCGTGCTGCAAAAGGGGACGTTGCAAATGACAATACAAGGCGCTTCACCTGACCTTTATAATGAGGATCTGGCTCCGGCCAAAATCCGAAACTGGGGACCATTTTCGATCTTCAACGTCTGGACGTCGGACGTTCACAGCCTTTGGGGCTACTACCTCGCGGCAAGCCTGTTTCTGTTTTGCGGCGGCTTCGTCAATTTCATCATCGCCATCGGCATCGGCTCACTGATCATCTATGTGATGATGAATATGGTTGGCTATGCCGGGGTCAAGACTGGCGTGCCCTACCCCGTGCTAGCCCGAGCCTCCTTCGGCATCTGGGGTGCCAACATTCCAGCCCTGGTGCGCGCTGTCGTCGCCTGCTTCTGGTACGGCGCGCAGACGGCCGCTGCCTCTGGCGCCATCGTGGCGCTTTTGATCCGCTCGCAATGGTTCGCGGACTTCAACGCGAGCACGCATTTCCTCGGCCATACCGGGCTCGAAGTGATCTGTTTCGTGGTCATCTGGGCGCTGCAACTGCTGATCATCCAGAACGGCATGGAAACGGTGCGCCGCTTCCAGGACTGGGCCGGCCCAGCGGTGTGGGTGATGATGCTGGTCCTGGCCATTTATCTCTGCGTCAAGTCAGGAAGATTTGCCTTCACCAGCGACATCCCGATGGATGTGCTGCTGGACAAGACCAAGGATGCGGGTGTGCCCGGCACGCCGGGGTCGTGGACATCGCTGTTTGCGGTGGCGGCGATCTGGGTGACCTATTTCTCGGCGCTCTATCTCAACTTTTGCGATTTCGCCCGCTATGCACCCGACAAGGCCGCGCTACGCAAGGGCAACATCTGGGGCCTGCCGATCAACCTCATCCTGTTCTCGCTGGTCGCCGGCGTCACCACCATCGCTGCCTTCGACGTCTACGGTGAAGTGCTGCTGCACCCCGACCAGATATCGGCCAAATTCGACAGCTGGTTCCTGGCGGCACTCGCGGCCTTGACCTTCGCCGTGGCAACGCTTGGCATCAACGTTGTGGCGAACTTCGTCTCGCCGGCCTTCGACTTCTCCAACGTCTTCCCGCGGCAGATCGACTTCAAGAAGGGCGGCTACATCGCAGCCGTCATCGCGCTCGTGCTTTATCCCTTCGCACCATGGGAAGGCAGCGCTGCTTCTTTCGTCAACATCATCGGCGCGACGATGGGGCCGATCTTCGGCGTGATGATGGTCGACTACTATCTGATCCGGAAGGGTGAGGTCGACGTCGAGGCGCTCTATCGCGAAGACGGCGAGTTCCGTTTCCAGGGCGGCTGGCATGTCAATGCCTTCATCGCTGCTGGCATCGGCGCCATCTTCTCGTCGATCCTGCCCAACTTCACCGACTGGCTGCCAGCCTGGTGGGGTGTCTATGGCTGGTTCTTCGGCGTCGCCATCGCCGGCGTCATCTATTACGTGCTGCGCACCGCGGCCGTGGGTGCCGGCGCCAAGATGGCAAAGGCCTGACATAAGCGGGGCGGCCTCGAGCCGCCCCGTCTACTCCGTGACCATCTCGGCAAGCTTGCGCACCGTATTCCAATTGCGCGAGGTGCCTATGCCCAGACGTTTGTGACTCGTCGCCGTCAGCAACCTTGAATTCGGTGTCGCGCGCGAGAAGAATATCCAGATGTCGCCGCTAACCGCCTGCATCCTTTCGTCCGTGCCGACGTAGGCCCTGAGTGCCGAGACCGCCTCGTCGGGCACCGGCTTGCGCATCACGCGCACCGCTACCTGATCAGCCATACCAGCCGATTCGTCAGGGAAGGGGTTCGCAGCCGCCAACATTCGCCAGTTGGTCGCGTCACGCACGATGATATCGACATGTCGGCCGAAGGTCTTTTCGAAGGCCGCTTCCAATCGGCCTTCCAGCACGTCAACAGGCGTCTCCTGTGCTTCAAACACCAGGTTGCCTGTTGCCACCAGAGTGCGCGGGTTTTTCAACCCGATGTCTTGCGCCATCGCCTTGAGGTCGGACATGACGACCCGGCGCCCCTCGCCCAGGATGATGCTGTAGAGCAGCGCGACATAGGTTTGCATGGCCGAGCCGCCGGTGGCCGTCAAACCAGCCGGCTTTGCTCCACCGCCGCCTCGATGAAGCTGGCGAACAGCGGATGCGGCTCGAGCGGGCGACTTTTCAGCTCGGGGTGATACTGCACGCCGATGAACCAGGGATGGTCGGGGTATTCGACTGTCTCCGGCAAAACGCCATCAGGCGACATGCCCGCAAACACCAGGCCGCAATCCTCGAGCCGTTCCTTGTAGTCGATGTTGACCTCGTAGCGGTGGCGGTGCCGCTCGGAAATCTGCGTATCGCCATAGATGTCGGCGATCTTCGACCCCTTGGCGAGCTCGGCCTGATAGGCGCCAAGCCGCATCGTGCCGCCGAGATCGCCGGTTTCCCGGCGCTTCTCCAGCATGTTGCCCTTCAGCCATTCGGTCATCAGGCCGACGACGGGCTCCTTGGTCGGGCCGAATTCGGTCGAGGATGCATGTTCGACCCCTGCCAGCGACCGCGCCGCCTCGATGCAGGCCATCTGCATGCCGAAGCAGATGCCGAAATACGGCACCTTGCGCTCGCGGGCGAATTTCGCCGCCAGGATCTTGCCCTCGGAGCCGCGCTCGCCAAAACCGCCCGGAACGAGGATGCCATGCACCTTTTCCAGCCATGGCGTCGGGTCTTCCTTTTCGAAGATCTCCGACTCGATCCAATCCAGCTTGACCTTGACGCGATTGGCGAGCCCGCCATGCGACAGTGCTTCGATCAGCGATTTGTAGGCGTCCTTGAGGCCGGTATACTTGCCGACCACGGCGATGGTGACCTCGCCTTCCGGATTGTGGATACGATTGGAGACCGCCTGCCAGGGGTCCATGCGCGGCTTTGGCGCTGGATCAATGCCGAAGGCGGCCAACACTTCCGAATCAAGCCCTTCCTTGTGGTACGCCATCGGCACATCGTAGATGTGCGGCACGTCGAGCGCCTGGATGACAGCACTTTCCCTGACATTGCAGAACAGAGAAAGCTTGCGGCGCTCCTCCTTGGGAATGGCCCGGTCGGCACGGACCAAGAGAATGTCGGGTGCGATGCCGATGCCGCGCAGCTCCTTCACCGAGTGCTGGGTCGGCTTGGTCTTCAATTCACCGGCCGTCGGGATATAGGGCATCAGCGTCAGGTGGACGTAGACGGCATTGTTGCGCGGCAAATCATTGCCAAGCTGGCGGATTGCCTCAAGGAACGGCATCGCCTCGATGTCGCCGACGGTGCCGCCTATCTCGCACAGGACGAAGTCGTAGTCGTCATTGCCGTTGAGGACGAAATTCTTGATCTCGTCGGTAACGTGCGGAATGACCTGCACGGTCGCGCCGAGATAATCGCCGCGCCGTTCGCGCTCGATGATGTTCTTGTAGATGCGGCCGGTGGTGATGTTGTCCTGCTGATTGGCGGAGCGGCCGGTGAAGCGCTCATAGTGGCCAAGGTCAAGGTCTGTTTCCGCCCCATCATCGGTGACGAAGACCTCACCGTGCTGGTACGGCGACATCGTGCCGGGATCGACATTGAGATAAGGGTCGAGTTTTTTGATGCGTGCGCGATAGCCCCGCGCCTGCAAGAGAGCCCCAAGGGCCGCTGCGGCTATGCCTTTTCCGAGTGAGGAAACCACGCCGCCTGTGATGAATACATATCGCGCCATGGGAGTCATCGCTTAACGCGGCTGAATTGATTCCGCCAGAGAAAAAACCACCGCGAAGGCTTTTTCCCAAGAAGGCGCTGGGGTCGTCGACAAGGCAAAACAAAAGGGCCGGCTGAGCCGGCCCTTTCGGCAATATGGACGCAGGCGTCAGATGATGACGACTTTGGTACCCACTCTGACGCGGCTGTAGAGGTCCATCACGTGCTCGTTGATCATGCGGAAGCAGCCATTGGAGGCGCTGGTTCCGATCGACTGCGGCGCGATGGTGCCATGGATGCGCAGATGCGTGTCCTTCTTGCCGTCGTAGAGATAGATGGCGCGGGCGCCGAGCGGGTTCTGGCCACCGCCGGGCATGCCGTCCTTGTACTGGCCGTAGTGCTTCGGCTCGCGCTTCTGCATGTCCAGTGTCGGGATCCAGCGCGGCCATTCCTGCTTGTCGCCAACGGCAACAGTGCCCTTGAACTGCAGGCCTTCACGGCCGACCGCGATGGCGTAGCGGCGGGCGGTCGAAGATGATTCGACCAGGTAGAGCCGGCGCGCGTTGGTGTCGATGACGATGGTGCCGGCGTCGTAGCCCGTGAAGTCCACGTCCTGCGGCACGAATTCCGGCTTCACCTTGAACTGCTTCTTGGCTTCCTTCCTGGCGAGCGCGGTGTCGAGCGCCCGCGTCTCAGGAAGCAAGGACATGGATGAAGACGAGGATGTGCCACCAAACAGGCCGGCGAAAAGACCAGCACTCTGTTGCTTCTGGCCGACCGGCTCGCTGCGCAGCTCGCCATTGTTGCCGGTCAACGCCACATTCATCGCTTCGGCCGGGATCGGCTCGGCCGACTCGATCGGGGCGATCGGTTCAACCGGTTCGATGATCTTGGTGGTCTTCTTGGCTGGTTTCGCGTCGGCCACGACAACAGCCGCCGACTGACCCTTCTTGGTCATGAAAGCTTGCCGTTCCGCGTCGGCCCGGGCTTTCGCCGCCTCACGCATCGCAAGCTTTCTGGCTTCGAGCGCCTTGTCGCGAGCCGTTTCCTTGTCGGCGACAATCTTGGCCTCGATCTTCTTGATCTGGGCAAGGTCGTCCGGCGTCTGATTTTTCTTCTTCTTGAGAAGCTTCAACTGCGCCGCATCGCTTTTGGCGGCGACGTTGATGGCATCGGTCTTCTCAACCGAAGGATGTGCGGCCATATTTGCCGGCGTGCCGGCGAAGGCTGGTGAACTCATGCCGAGTGCGGCGCAAAGTCCCAGGAAAATGAAGCTGCGAAGCTGCATGGCGAAGATCCGATCGTTCTATGCTTGTTGCCCACGGCGTCGCCCCGCACCCCCCAAGGGCGCCGGAAATGCCGCGTGCAATCTATAGTCGATTAATCGGAGACCTCTCAAGCGCGCTATCGCGCTTGAACCGGTCGAATCTTCGTGATGGTGCGGCATTTGCCGCGACTGTGTTCAAACGACAACAGATCGTGTTGCCGGCCAGCAGCCTTTTACTGGTTCGGGACCTGCGGGGTGACCGGCAAGGTAACGCCGTTCGCTGCCGGCGGAGTCGTCGAACCAGCGGCCGGTGGTGTTGCCGGAGCGTTGGCCGGTGGCGTCGCGGCGGCATCGTTGCCGGTGGGCGGCGTCGGCTTGGTTGTGCCGGCAGGCGCCGCCGGCGCTGTCGTTCCAGGCAACTGGTTGAGCACGCCCTTGCCGGCGCCATCCGAGGTGGCGGGCACGTGGTCAAGGATATCGATCGGCTTCTCGCCATAGCGGGCAACGATCGACAAGGTCAGCGACGTCGCGAAGAAGGCCGCGGCCAGGATTGCCGTTGCGCGGGTCAGCGCGTTGGCGGCGCCGCGTTCGGTCATGAAGCCTGATCCACCACCGATGCCGAGGCCACCGCCTTCGGAACGCTGCAGCAGCACAACGCCCACGAGGGCGAGCACAACCATGAGATGGATGACGATCAGTACGGTTTCCATAATTTATCCTGGCAAGACCTTGCCCGGCCGCGAACGCGACCGGTGAATTGGAGGCGGCTCAATACAATGCTTTGATGGCATTTCCAAGCCCGTGGCCGGAATATGGGAATCGATGTCACCTTTGCAACGATTTCCATCCCGGCGCGATCTACTTGTCGCGGGCTGAGAGTATCAAGAGATGTTGCGGTACGCCTCTGCTATGGCGAGAAAATCGGCGGCCTTGAGGCTGGCACCGCCGACCAGCGCTCCGTCGACATTGTTGACCCCGAGCAGCTCGACCGCATTGGACGGCTTGACCGAGCCGCCATAAAGAATGCGCATCTTCGCCGCCGCGCTTCCAAGTCTCTCCGACAGTTTGGCACGAATATGCGCGTGCGCTTCGGCGACATCGGCGGCGGTCGGGGTCAGCCCGGTGCCGATCGCCCAGACAGGCTCATAGGCAATGACAGTGTTGGACGGCGTGGCGCTCAGCGGCACCGAACCGGCGACCTGGCGCGACAGGACATCCAGCGCGGCGCCGGCTTCGCGCTCCTGCTTCGTCTCGCCCACGCAGACGACGGCGACCAACCCGGCCCGCCAGGCCGCGGACGCCTTGGCTTGAACCGTCGCATCGTCCTCGCCGCGCTGTTCGCGGCATTCGGAATGGCCAACGATGACGTGACTTGCGCCCGCGTCCTTCAGCATCTCGGCTGAGATGCAGCCGGTGTAGGCGCCGCTCTCCTTGGGATGGCAATCCTCGCCGCCGGTATGGACCGGGGTGCGCGAAAGGATCTCTGCGGCATGCGCCAGAAGGGTTGCCGGAACGCAGATGAGTGCCTCGGTTTCCGCGTCGAGGCCGCTCATGAAGCCGTTGCCAATCATCCGGAGTTCGTTGAGCGAGGCGCTGGTGCCGTTCATTTTCCAGTTTCCTGCAACGAGCGGGCGAATTCCTGGCGTCATGGATTTGCTTCTCCGGGCGAGATCGAACGGCGCACGCACCAAGCAGACATCGCTTGCTTCGTCGCTTGGGTTTGTTTTGTCGCAGGTTCCTGTCGCAAAACCGTGCCACACTTTGCTGAACGTGCTTACCAAAATCAGGCCACAAAGCAATCGACAGTGGGCCGGAAGGGCGCTATTGCGCTTGTTTCAGACTCGGCGCATGCGAAAAAATGCGCATAAATCGGAAGTAACCATGCTTGGTATCTTGAGAAGCGCGGCAGGGACCTGGGTCGCGAAGACGCTGCTTTCACTGTTGGTGGTGAGTTTCGCTGCCTGGGGCATCTCCGGGCGCTTGATGGGCGGCTTGGCCGGCCACGACACGGTCATCACCGCTGGCGGCACCAAGGTGTCGATCAACGAGTATCGGCTCGCCTACGATCGCCAGCTCAGTGTCATGTCGCAGCAGTTCGGCCAGCGTATCAGCCATGAGCAGGCAAAGGCCCTGGGCATCGACAACCAGGTGCTGGCGCAACTCGTTTCCGGCGCCGTGCTGGACGAACAGGCCCGCAAGCTTGGCCTTGGCCTCTCCAAGGACCGGTTGGCCGAGTTGACGCGCGAGGATCCGGCCTTCAAAGGCCCGGGTGGCCAGTTCGACAAGAAAACCTTCGAGTACATGCTGCGTCAGGTTGGCATGCGGCCGGAAGACTATCTCAAGAACCGCGCTCAGGTGGCGGTGCGCCAGCAGATCGTCGAGGCGGTTTCGGATGGCCTCAGGGCGCCGGACACTTTTTTCAAGGCGGTTGCGCTTTATCGCGGTGAAGACCGCACCATCGACTACCTGAGCCTGCCGAAGGCGCTGGTCGAGCCGATTCAGGCGCCGGCCGACAGCGCGCTTTCGGCCTATTTCGACGCCAACAAGAAAACCTACGCGGCGCCCGAATACCGCAAGTTCTCCTATGTCCGGCTGGAGCCGGTGGATATCATGGACACCACGGCCGTCACCGACCAGCAGGTCAGCGACGACTACACCAAGAACAAGGCGCGCTACACCACGCCCGAGCTGCGCACCATCGAGCAGCTTGTGTTCAAGACACCGGATGCGGCCAAGGCAGCGCTTGATTCGCTCAAGGCCGGCGC
>JBDSLV010000360.1:0-9713 GCA_039916205.1 Mesorhizobium sp.
CGTAATTGCCGGGATGGCGGAAATCGCTGTGACCGTCGACATGCACCAGCGACAGGGGACCGGTGCGCCCCGCTGCCACCAAGGCGCCGAGCAGCACCGTGCAGTCGCCGCCGATGATCAGCGGAAATTCACCACGCCGGAGCGCATCGGCAACGATATCCGCCAGCTCCAGGCAAAAGGCGCGAATCCCGGGGCCGTTGCGCAGCCGCGTACCCGGCTGCGGCTCGGTGCTGTAGGCCGGCCGCTCGAGATCGATCACGCTCGACGATGAAAGCACTTCAATGAGCCCGGCCTCGCTCAATGCCCGCGGCGCTCGCCACGTCCCGGGGATGTGGCCCGGCCGCAAAGGCCGGAGGCCAAGGTTGGTGGGCGCGCGCACAAGGCAGATCTTGGGCATGGGAACAGTCCTGATTGCCGATCCACCTTAGAGCGGCGAGGCGCGGCCGGCCAAGCGTTGCAGACCTTCACGCTACATCTGCCGACAGTTCCTGCCAGCGCAGCGCCGCTCAGGCGCCTGCGGCGCCTTCCGCGTACTGCGCCAGGAATTCCTCGCTCGGCGGGATCGGCTTGATCACATCGATCAGCACGCCATTCGGATCCCTGGTGATGAAATGGCGCTGTCCGAACGGTTCGTCGCGCAAGCTGCGCAGGATCGGCAGGCCGGCGGCAAGCACCTGTTCATAGACCGCGTCCGGATCGCGGACCTCGAAATTGATCAACAGGCCCGACGTGCGGCCCCGCCCCTCTTCCGGGATCGTCTCATGGTCGCCCTGAACGATACCGAGGTTGACGCGCTTGTTGTCGACCGACCGCAGATGCACGTACCAGTCGCTTTCAAACAGCGGCTGGAAGCCGAAATGCTCGACATAAAAAGCCGCTGTACCAGCGACGTCGCCGGTCATCAGCACCGGGTAATAGCTCGTGGTCTTCATCTTTTCTTCTCCTGCCGAATAACATACAGTCTGCATGTAAATCCGAATTAACATACAGGCTGTATGTATGCAACCAGAATCCGGGCGCCGTTCCAACCGCGATCGCACCGAAGCGACGCGCTCCGATCTCATCGCGGCGGCGCGAAAGCTGTTCACGGAAAAATCCTATGCCGAGACCGGCACGCCGGAGATCGTCGCTGCCGCCAGCGTCACCCGGGGCGCGCTCTATCACCACTTTGCCGACAAGCAGGCGCTGTTCGCCGCCGTGGTCGAGCAGGAGGCGGCAGCGGTGGCGCAGGAGATCGAAACGGCCTCGCCACCCGCACTCGATGCCCGCGACGCGCTGATCGCCGGCTCGGACGCCTATCTCGCCGCAATGCGCGCGCCTGGCCGCACACGGCTGCTGCTGCTTGACGGGCCAGCCGTGCTTGGCCGCGCCGGCATGGACGCGATCGACAACCGCCACGGCAACCGGTCGCTGCGCGAAGGACTTGTCGCGGCCATGCGCTCGGGGTCGATGAAAAAGCTGCCGCCGGAAGCGCTGACCATGCTGCTTGCCTCGGCTTTCGACCGGGCGGCTTTGGCTATCGAAGCCGGCGGTTCAAGCGAAGACTATCGCGCCGTTCTCTTGGCACTGTTCGATGGACTGTCCCGCGCATAGTCGAACCGCGGACGCAGCCTTGAGCGCGCTTCAGACGGTCAGCCGACAGAGCCCGGCTCATTGTAAAGCTTTGGTTCTTCCTCGGGCATTTCGTTCAGCTCGAACTCGTTGAAAGAGCCGAGTTCCCGCTTGAACTGCTCGACAAGCCACGCCGCCGCCGGCTTCGGGCTGCGGTCACTACGGTGCATGGCAAACATCGGCGAACTGACTACCTTGAAAGGCTCGAGGTCGAGCTCCACCAGCCGGCCATTTGCCAGATCCTTGGCGATCAGCCATCGCGGCAGGCCGCCCCAGCCCAACCCCTCGCGCATCAAGATATGCTTGGTACGCATGTCGGTGAGCCGCCAGGTGCGGTAGGCGAAGACGCCGTAATCGTGCCCGCGCGTTCGCTCCGATTGATCGGTGACAACAAGCTGCGTGTGTTCACGCAAATCCTCGAGGGCGACCGGTTTCGGCAGCAGCGCCAACGGATGGTGTGGCGCCGCGGCAGGCACCATCGACATGAAGCCGATGCGCACAAGATGCACATCGACGTCGCCGAGCAGGCCGCCGATGCCGAGATCCGCCTGACCGTTGACGACGAGGTCGGGGATGAGGCCGAGCGTGCCGATATGCAATCGCAGCGTCACCGTCGGAAACTGCGCCTCGAAGGCTTTCAGCACCCGCACCAGCACCGGAGAAGGCAGCGCCACATCGACCGCCAGGGCAACCTCGGCCTCCAGTCCCTGATGGTGACCGTCGACCCGAGAGCGGATACGCTGCAGCACACCGACCATGCGCCGCGCGTCTTCCAGCATCGCGCGGCCGATCTCGGTCAATTGCGGCTCACGCGTGCCGTCGCGCTCGAACAGTTTCAGCCCGAGCTGCGCCTCCAGATTGGCAATGGCATAGCTGATGACGGACTGGGCCCGGTTGAGCTTGCGGCCGGCAGCCGAGAAACTGCCGGTTTCGGCCACCGTCACCAGGATCTGAAGCTGGTCAAGCGTCGGGTTGGGTTGCATGGTCATATCCACTTTCTGGATGGATCATATGTAAATTATCCCGGTTTTTCAAATGGGTCGATAACTCCATATCTGGCTGGACAATTCATTCCAATCTGGAGAGCCCACCATGTCCATCCTTCTCGTCACATCGAGCCCACGCGGCAATGCCTCGCACTCGACCCGCATCGCCACCGAATTCGCCGAAAAGCTTGTCGCCGCCGATCCGTCGGCCACGCTTGTCGTGCGTGACCTTGTCGCTAACCCGCTGCCGCATATCGATGCGGACTATGCGAGCGGCATCTACACCCCGGTTGAAGCACGCACGCAGCGCCAGGCTGAAGTGGTCGGCGTTTCCGACACCGTACTGGACGAACTGTTTGCGGCCGACACCATCATCCTGGCCACTGGCTTCATCAACTTCAACATTTCCTCGACGCTGAAGTCCTGGGTCGATCACGTCGCCCGCTCCGGCAAGAGCTTCAGCTATGGCGAGAACGGCCCCAAGGGTCTCGTCACCGGCAAGAAGGTCTATATCGTGCTCGCCTCCGGCGGCATCTATTCGGAAGGCGCGGCCGTGCAGATGGATAATGCGATCCCCTACCTGCGCAGTGTGCTCGGCTTCATCGGCATGACCGATGTCGATGTCATCCGCATCGAAGGTGTCGGCATGGGCCCTGACGCGGTGACCGCGGCTCTCGCCAAGGCGACCGCCAAAGTCGACGCTGCCGTGGCCGCGACCCAGCAGGTTGCCGCAGCCGCGTAAGCATCAGGCAATATCCAACTGAAAAAGGCAGGTGCCCCGGCGCCTGCCTTTTTTGCTTGTTGCTTGCTCCCAGTGGGCGACTATCACCAGGGAAAACGACCTCGTTTTCAGACTGGATAATAAATGCAACCAGATTGTAGGATAGGGGAAGGTGCCAGCGTCCTTCGGAGGCAAACGGTGCGGCCAAGCCAGGCCATGCCGTCAAACAATGCCTTACGGCATGGGAGAAAACCATGAACCTTTCCTATCGTTGGGTCATCGTCGCGGCTGGCGCGCTGATGTCCTGTGTCGCCATCGGGACGATGTTTTCGCTGGCGATTTTCCTCGAACCGATGGCACTCGACACGAACTGGTCGCGCGCCGGCATTTCGAGCGCCATGACGCTCAACTTCCTCGTCATGGGCCTCGGCGGCTTCGCCTGGGGCGCCCTGTCGGACCGCTTCGGCGCCCGCATCGTCGTGATGATCGGTGCTGCGCTGCTCGGCCTGGCGCTGGTTCTGGCCAGCCAGGCCGGCTCGCTCGTCAGCTTCCAGCTCACCTATGGCGTGCTCGTCGGCCTTGCCGCCAGCGCCTTCTTCGCGCCGATGATCGCGCTGACCACCGCCTGGTTCGACACCAACCGCAGCCTTGCCGTTTCGCTTGTGTCGGCGGGCATGGGCGTGGCGCCAATGACGATCTCGCCTTTCGCGCGCTGGCTGATCTCGGCCTATGACTGGCGCACAGCCATGTTCGACATCGGTATCACCGCCTGGGTGTTGCTGCTGCCGGCGGTGCTGCTGGTCCGTCAGCCGCCAAAGCCGGTCGCCGCCGATGCGGCTTCCGCACCGGTTGCCGAGGGCGGCGGCCTGACCGTGGCGCAGGCGCTGCGTTCGCCGCAGTTCATCGTGCTTGGCCTGACCTTCTTTGCCTGCTGTGCTGCGCATTCCGGCCCGATTTTCCACATGGTGAGTTATGCCATGCTGTGCGGCGTGGCTCCCATGGCAGCGGTATCGATCTACAGCGTCGAGGGTCTTGCCGGCCTCGGCGGCCGGCTCCTCTATGGCGTGCTAGCCGACAGGCTGGGCGTCAAGCCGGTGCTGATTGCCGGTCTAGCACTTCAGGCGGTCGTCATTGCCGCCTATCTCTCGATCAGCCAGCTCGACCAGTTCTACATGCTGGCTGTCATCTTCGGCGCCACCTATGGCGGTGTCATGCCGCTCTATGCGGTGCTGGCGCGCGAATACTTCGGCCAGCGCATTCTCGGCACGGTGTTCGGCGCCGCCACCATGCTGTCCAGCCTCGGCATGGCGATCGGCCCGCTGGCCGGCGGCATGGTGTTCGATGCCTATGCCAACTACCACTGGCTGTTCATCGGCTCCGCCATCATCGGCCTCGGTGCGGTTGGCATCGCCATCGCCTTTCCACCACTGCCGCGTAAGGAGCTGTTGCCGGCTTAGGAAAGTCCTGGCGGGCGCTGGCGATGGCCAACGCCCGCCGCCGTCAGTGTCCGAACCAGCGGGCGCTGCGGCTGGAACCGAACTTCTCCTTGTCCACCCGCAAAGCCTCCGACGGTTCGTAGAAGGCACCGGTCGGTTTTGGGCCGGAGAAGAAATCCACATCCACCCTGGCGATCCTGTTGGCGCCGAACTCGATGTAGCAGGACCCCGCGCCCGGGTTTTTCGCCGTTGGTTCCTCATGACGGAACTTGGCTATAAGGTTCGCGGCGACAGTGCGCGCCGCGCCCTCGGCGAAGACGCCCGCCTTGGGTGCGCCCGTATTGGCCAGATCGCCGATCGCGTAGACGCCGGGGAACCGGGTCTCCAGCGTGCGCGGATCGATGGTAACCCAACCGCCCTCGGTCAGGCCGGCCTCGACAACCACGTCGGGCGCACGGTTTCTGGGCACACCCAGGAACAGATCGCATGGCAGCTCGCTGCCATTGTCCAGCGCAACGATCTTGCGCCCCTCATCCACCGAAACCACGCGCGCGCTGGGGATGAAGGTGATGCCGCGTTCGGCGAAGGCAGTCAGAAGTGCCTTCGACGTTTCAGGCGAAGGCGGCACCGGGCTCGACATCGGGTTCACATAGGTGATCTGGCAGTTGCCGCGAACGCCTTTCTCGGTCAGGTAGTCGTGCAGCATCAAGGCGCATTCGCTGGGTGCCGGCGGGCACTTGTAAGGCGCGCCGCAAACGCCGATCACGGCATGACCGTTGGTAAAGCCGGGCAGCACCTGCGCCATATGGGCAGCGCCCGGCACCGAGTAGAACTCGTTGCGGCCGAGCGTGATACCGGGCGTGCCTGAAACGTCGTAGTCGGCGCCGAGAGCCACCACCAGTATATCGGCTTCGTGCACGCCCTTGTCCGTCGTCACACGCCGCCTTTCGGGATCGATGGCGGTAACGGTTTCGCGCTTCAACGTGACACCGGCCTTGGCGTAGTCGGCATAGGGCAGCCGCACGGCCTTCTCGGTCGCGCGGCCGAACATCAGGTCTAGCTTGGCATAGCCGAACACGAAGGAATCCGACTTGTCGATGAGGGTGACAGCAATGCTGTCACCCAGGGCTTCGGACAAAGAGGTGCTGAGTTCCAGCCCGCCGAAGCCAGCGCCGAGGATGAGGATGCGGGTTTTCATGGTCTCACCTTTCCTGTTGTGCGTCTGGGAGGCTCAGACGCTACCGGCGGGCTGCGGGACGATGCGGATATAGGGTTTGGGCTGCTTCCAGCCGTCGGGATAGAGCACTTTGGCTTCATCGTTTGAAACCGAGCCGGCGATGATCACGTCGTCGCCCTGCCGCCAGTTCACCGGCGTGGCGACGCGATGCTTGGCGGTGAGCTGCATGGAGTCCACCACGCGCAGGATCTCGTCGAAGTTGCGGCCCGTGGTCATCGGGTAGGCGATCATCAGCTTGATCTTCTTGTCCGGTCCGATGACGTAGACATGGCGCACCGTCTGGTTGTCGGCGGCCGTTCGCCCTTCCGCGCTGTCGCCTGCAGTGGCGGGCAGCATGTCGTAGAGCTTGGCGATCGCCAGCATCGGGTCGCCGATCATCGGGAAGTTCGGCGCATGGCCCTGGGTCTCGGCGATATCCGCCGCCCATCCGGCATGGCGCTCGACCGGGTCGACCGAGAGCCCGATAATCTTGACGTTGCGCTTGTCGAACTCGGGCTTCAGCTTGGCCATGTAGCCAAGCTCCGTGGTGCAGACAGGGGTGAAATCCTTGGGGTGAGAAAACAGGATGCCCCATGACGTGCCCAGCCACTCGTGGAAATTGATCGGGCCGTCAGTGGTTTCGGCGGTGAAGTCGGGGGCCATTTCGGCGATACGAAGTGACATCTGAATCTCCTTTACGAGGTTGGAATTGACTACCAGCCCAGACTAGGCAACCTATGTTCCGCCAGCGTTCCCTGTGGCCGATGCTCGTGTGACGGCTGGTTCCTGGCGGATCGGCAGCCCGTATTTCTGAAAGGGTGCTCTAGATTGCGCGTCCAGATTCAATTGCTCGGCGGGTTCAATATCCGTCTTGGCGACCAGGCCATTCCGGCCACGGCCTGGCGCCGTGACCGAGGCGCGGCACTGGTAAAGCTGCTTGCCGTCACCCGTTCGCACCGCATTCACCGCGAACAGGTGATGGAGGCCTTCTGGCCCGATCTCGATGCGGAAGCCGCCGGGGCGAACCTGCGCAAGGCTGTCCACTTCGCCCGGCGCGCCTTGGGTGTGCATGATCTGATCGAGCTGGCGGGCGACGTGATCGCCCTTGCCCCAGGCGCTGACCTTGAAATCGACGCCGAGGCCTTCGAAGCCGCCGCCAAGCTTGCGCTGCGCGGCACGGATCGCGCCGTCTGCGAAATCGCCGCGGATCTCTATGGCGGCGACCTATTGCCCGATGATCCCTATGTCGATTGGTTCGAGGCCCCTCGCCAGGCACTGCGGCAGCGCTACGCCGAGGTGCTGCGAGCAGGCAAGCTGTGGCAGCGGCTGATTGCCATGGACCCTGCCGATGAACAGGCGCAATGCGCCCTGATGCAGGCGGCGCTCGATGCCGGAAACCGGGCCGAGGCGATCAGGCTGTTCAACCAACTGAGCGACAGCCTGCGCATCGACCTTGGCGTCGGACCTGGTGCTGAAACCGTGAAACTCTACGAAAAGGCATTGGCGGTGCCGTCGGTCGACCCGGTCGGACTGAGCGACCGTATCCGTGCCTCCCTGGCCTGGGGCTTGCTGCATCTGCAAAGCGGTGATTTCGCCAAGGCCGGCCAGGTCGGCAGGGAAACCCGCGAGCTGGCAATGGGAGCCGGCCTTGCGCGCGAAGTCGGCGAGGCCAGCGCCCTGATCGGGCTGGTGGCCCACATGCAAGGAGGATGGCGAGAACTGTTCCGGGCCGAGTTCATCGAATGGGTCCGCTCGAAACCCGCCTTCGTCTCCAACGTCTTCGACGGCCATCTTTGCCTGGCCGAATTCTGCCTCTGCAGCGCCAAGGGTCATCACGACATCGGCGCGGCCGCGCGTGAACTGCTTTCGGTGGCCGAGGGCGCCGGCTCCCTTGTCGGGCGTGGCCTGGCCTCACTCGTGCTGGGCGAGGCGGAACTCTTTTCGGGCCAGTTGGGCGAAGCCGAGCGCCTGCTGACCGAAGCGGAGAAACTCTATGCCGAGGCCGGCGCCGTCGCCGGCCGCGTCATCGCGCTGCAGCGCCTGACGGAACTCGCTTTGGCGCGCGGGCAGAAATATCAGGCGGGGCGGCTGATCCGGCGCGCCACGGCGCTCGCGCAAACCTCATGGCTCGCGCCCCATCTGCTGATCAGCCTCAAGGGCCTGGCGGTGAAGGCCGCATCATCGCCCGAGAAGATCGCGGAGACGATCCACGAAGGCGACCGCATGCTGTCCGCCGGAGGCATCTGCCAGCCCTGCTCCATGACCTTCCGCACGGCAGCGGCGGTTGCCCTTGCCGAGGCAGGCGAGGTGGAACAGGTCAACCGACGTCTCGACGAGGCCGAGCGGGTGGCCGGCATGTGGAACGGCGGCCCCTGGGTCGCCGCTGTCTGGGAAGCGCGCGGCGTGCTGCGCCGGGCGGAGCGGAGCGAAAAGCGCGCGATGGCGGCATTCGAAGAGGCGGCCACGCGCTTTGCCGCTCTTGGCAGGCCGATCGACGAGGCCAGGTGCCTGGAGCGGATGGCCGAGCTGGTCTGAAGCAGAATTCCGACGGGGTATGTGATACCAAGGCCTGATCAAATCAGATCAGCGAGGGCGCCATTTCCAAACCGACCTTCATCGACATTGCTCGCCGTGCCGGCGTCGGCACGGCGACCGTCGAGCGCGTTCTCAACGGCCGTGGCGGCGTCCGGTCTGAAACCGTTGAGAAGGTTGTCGCAGCGGTACGCTCGCTCGACTATCCGCGCCGGTTGCCCGAGGCGCATCGCGGCATCATCCGCATCGAGGTCATCCTCGTCCGTCCGGATTCGACGTTCTTTTCCAGGCTTTCGCGTGCCTTCGAGCGTATCGCCGCGAGCCTTGACCGGACCATCGCGCTGCACCGGACTTTTCTAGACGAGGAAGACCCGGTCGCCATCGCCCGCCGGATCCGCGAGCCCGGCCTTCGCCGTGGCGCCCTGATCCTGGCGGTTCCCGATCATCCGCTGATCTGCGAGGCGCTTGCGGAGGTCGAAGCCAAGGGGCTGCCGACGGCCTTGGTCGTGACGCGAATCCCCGGTTCCAAGGCTGATTATGTCGGCATCGACAACTATGCCGCCGGGCGCATGGCGGCGCATCTGATGAGCGGCATGCAGCAGCGGCCCGGCACTGTCGCCGCTCTGTGCCACAGCCAGATCTACCAGGTGCACCGCGACCGCATCCGCGGCTTTTCGGACTATCTCGCGGAGCACCCGCGCCGGGATCTCACCTTCACCGAACTACTGTTTGGCCATGACGACGGCGGCCGAAGTGCCGATCTTCTTGCCGAGACACTGCGGCGGCGCTCCGACCTCGTCGGTTTCTACAATGCCGGTGGCGGCAACGGCTCGCTCAACCAGCTCTTACATCGCCACCCGCGCCGCCACGAGATTTTCTTCGTCGGCCATGAGTTGACCGAGCGCAGCACCGCCGCCTTGCGCGAGGGTACGATGGACGTCGTGCTCGACCAGGCGCCGGAAGCCCAGGCACGCCGCGCCATTGACCTGATGCTGGCGCGGCTTGGCCTGCATGACCTGCCGATCGACAACCCGCCGATCCGCTTCGTCACCTTCACGCCTGAGAACCTTTGACACGAGCCGATCCTTGATCTGATTTGATCAAGGAATCGCAGGCCCCTCGCCGGCCTTGCTGTTATGTCTGCCCGAAAGGGAGGACGGCAGGTGACGAGACGGCTGACCGCATACGACCTGCTGAGCCAGAAAGGCAGC
>JBDSLV010000361.1:0-6882 GCA_039916205.1 Mesorhizobium sp.
AGCCCTATTGCCGCCGCATTGCCGTTCGACACCAAGGCCAACGAAGTGAGCGCCGGACGACCATGCGGCGCCCATTCTAGGAGCCTAATAAGAGGAGTGCGGAGCGCTTCTCCAAGAGCGCTCTATAAGAGAAGCTGGCGCCTCCTTTGAGAGCGCTTTGTAAGAGAAGTATCTGAGGGGAATTCGGCCGAGGCCTGGCGCTTCGTTGACTTCACCAGTCGTGACAGGCAAATGTCATGGCCACAACAAAAGCGACAAGCCGTTACGCCCGGGGAAGAAGCAGCCTTTCTGGATGCCAGACACGGAAGATGTCATAGCCGTACTCGGCAACGAGCCGCCGCTGATCGCGGATGGCCGCAGTGGTCCGCCCGATCGCCGTGAGGTTTCGGCGCGTTGGCTGTCGGGGACCTTTCTCACAGGCGTCACCTCAAGTGTGCTTATGGGCGTCGCATTGTTCGCCGCCCTTGATGGCCGGCAGCAACTGGCAACGCCACCCGAGATCGCCGAACTGATCAGCCTTGCCAGTAACGGCGATTCTGGCGAAGTCGCCAAGACAACAAGACTGGTGGCGCCGCGTCAGATCGCCAAAGCCAAGGACCGCCGCCGCATGGAAGTGTCGATGGTCACCAAGGTCGGTGACCGCGACGTCATCCACACCATGCCTTTTGTGCAGATCAAGATGGCACTCGCCGCGGGCCACACAACCAATCGCGCCTATCCGCCCTTCGACCCGATGCAGGTCTTCGGTGACGATGGCGACGACAGCGCGGCACAGCCGGCGACGGCCTCGGCCGCGGGCGGCCAGATCTATGGCGCCAAGGTCGAAAGCGAGATGAGCCTGAAGACCGTCGATTTCCCGATCGAGACGGCTTCCTTCGATGAAAAGAGTGACCTCTCCGCCGACGAGGTGGAAAAAGTGGTGCGCTCCGCAGGCACAGACCTCAGCGACGGCGCCATTCAGGTCGCTTCGCTTCACTATGTCGACCCGCAGCGGTTCGGCGAAGCTTTTGCCGAAAGCATGGCTGGCTCCTACGACGTCAAGATCGTGCCTGAAAACGTCTCGGTTACGCAACGCGCCGCCGTCGACGATCAGGCGCCGGCTTTCGCCGAGGAAATCATTCCCTTCACCAAGGACCTGGACATCACGGAGGCTTTCGCTGATTCAGGCTACACGGGTGATGATGCCACCGGCATGTCCGAGGCGATCGCCAAGCTGTTGAACGCAACGGCGCTCAAGGCCGGAACCGTTCTGCGCGTCGGGCTCGAGGTTCATGGCGACGCCGCCAAGGTCGTGCGCACCAGCGTGTACGACAAGACCCAGCACATCGTCACCATCGCGCTGAACGACCGCGGCCAATACGTCCCGGCGCAGGAGCCCGATCCCAATCCCGAATTGCTGACCGCGTTCGACGATTCGTCGGCACCGGTGGTGGTGCGCGGCAACCTGCCAAACGTCTATGATGGCATCTACCGCGCCGCCTATTCCTACGGCATGTCCAAGGCGATGACCCAGCGGCTGATCAAGCTTCTGGCCTCAGGCGTCGACTTCCAGTCCAGGCTCAATCCCGCCGACCGCATCGAAGTGCTGTTCTCGCAGCCTGACGGTGACGACCAGACCTCGGACAATTCCGAGCTTCTCTATGTCTCGGCGACCTTCGGCGGCACGACGCGCAATTTCTATCGCTTCCAGATGCAGGACGGCGGTACCGACTATTTCGACGAGGATGGCTCGAGCGCCGAACAGTTCCTGCTGCGCAATCCCCTGCCCGCCGGAAAATTCCGCTCCGGTTTCGGCGCCCGCAAACATCCGATCCTTGGCTATGTCCGCATGCATACCGGCGTCGATTGGGCTGCCCCCATCGGCACGCCGATCATCGCCGCCGGCAACGGCGTCATCGAGAAGGTCGGCTGGGCCGGCGGTTATGGCAAGCAGATCATCATCCGCCACGCCAATGGCTACGAGACCTCGTATAATCACCAGAGCGCGTTCGCCAAGGGCATGGAGCCTGGCATGCACGTGCGCCAGGGCCAGACCATCGGCTTTCTCGGTCAGACCGGCCTCGCCACCGGCCCGCATCTTCACTATGAGCTGATCGTCAACGGCACCAAGGTCGATCCGATGCGTGTCCGCCTGCCGGTCGGCAAGGTCCTGAAGGGTGACGATCTCGTTGCCTTCAAGCGCGAGCGCGAACGCATCGACGACCTGCTGAAGCAGGAAGACAGCGATTCGCTGAAGGTCGCCAGCGCCAAGATCGAAGGCTGAGGCCTTCGGCCCATCTGTCAGTTTTGCGGATTTTCGGCTTGGCGTGACCAGGGCAACGGCTGACCAGAAATCGTCGCCCATGCAATGATCGCCGACAGCACGCACAGCAGCGCCGTCACCGCGGAGACGGCCGAGAACGCCGCATCGCTGGCGGCAAGCCTTGCGGCATCGAGTGCCGGCGCGAGTCCGGCCTGCACCGGCTCACCAAAGCCCGGCACGCCGGGCATCGCACTTCCATCCAGCATCGCCGAATAGACCGAGGCGGCGAGCGACCCCATCGCGGCAACGGCGATCAGGCCGCCGATGCGCGAGACGGCATTGTTTATGCCCGACGCCGCACCCGTATCCTTGTCTTCCACCGCCGTCATGATGGCTGTCGACAGCGGTGACACGACGAGAGCCATGCCGAGCCCCATCAGCGCCATCAGTGGAAATGTGCCGGTCCAGAAATTGTGAATGCCGGCATGTGTCAGCAAAGCGAGCCCGGCAAAGGCAACAGCAACAACGAGGCTGCCGCAGGCGATCGGAAAGCGCGGCCCGATTCGGTCCGACAGCTGGCCGACAGGTCCCGACAACAGCGCGATCGAGGCGGACAAGGGAAGGAAGATGAAGCCGACCTCGGCCGTGCTCAATCCCCAGCCGGCAATCAGCAGCATCGGCAGATAGAAAAGATTGGCCGAAAGGGCGAAATAGAGAAAGAACGTCGCCACATTGGCGCCGGCGAAAGCGCCGACCCGAAACAGCGACAGATCGATCATCGGCTCGCGCTGCCGCAGTTCGAAGGCGATAAAGACAATCAGCAGCACCGCGCCGGCGGCAATGCTCGGCCCAGACATGTGTCCTTCGCCCTTGGCGCTCATCGAGGTCAGGCCGTAGGCCAACGCGCCGAAAGCCAGGGTGGCAAGCAAGGCGCCGCCGAGATCGAGGCTGCGTTTTTCCGCCGGCGCGTCGGCCGGTATCTTGGTCTGTAGAAGATAGATCGAGATAAGGCCGAGTGGCAGGTTGATGGCGAAGATCGCCCGCCAGATGCCGTCGCCGAATGCCGACAGAACGAGACCGCCAAGCACCGGGCCGAGTGCTGTCGTCAGCGCCGAGGCCGCCGCCCAGATGCCGATGGCCCGGCCGCGTTCCTTTTTCGGATAGGCTTTTGCGATGATGGCAAGGCTGCCGGGCACCATGATCGCGGCGCCAATGCCTTGGATTGCGCGAAATGCGATGAGGACTGTCGGGTTGGGCGCCAGCGCACAGGCCAGCGAAGAGACGATGAACAACGCGATGCCGGCGACGAAAGCGCGGCGCAGGCCAAAACGATCGCCTGCAGCACCGCCGGCAAGAATCAATGCGGAAAGCGTCAGTGCGTAGGCATTGGAAATCCACTGTGCCTCGGCAAGACTGGCGCCGAGATCGACGCGGATCGCCGGCATGGCGATGGCCAGGATCGAACCGTCGATGAAACCGAGCGCGGAAGCCAGGATCGCGGCAATCAGCACAAATCGCCGCTGCGACGGCGGACAAAACGAATCGGTGGGCGAAGCGCTTGTCAGGGAGACGGCATCAGCGTCGGTTGGGGATTGCATGCCCTTGCTTAAACGGTCATCCGAACCACAGCAACATGACAGTGGCGCTCTCTTGCTGGCCAGCGGTGAACCGGAGGCGCGGGCATGGCGCAACCGGCTCTGTTCAAAGTTTACGGCGCATCAGTATGCCCGATCCAAACAGCGTCACATGCGATCCGATCACCTCGAAGCCACATGTCTGGTAGAATCCGAGAGCGTGGGGATTTCCCACGACATGCATGGCTGTCGCCGCCAATTGCCGGCCAAGCTGACTGCAGTGATCAACCAGTGCCCGGCCCGCTCCCGCCCGCCAAGAATCCGGCTCGACAAACAGGCCATCCAGATCAATGTCCCCGTCATCTCTCGGCAGGATGGCCGCGAATCCAACCGTTAACCCGTCAATCTCGGCCACCAGAATCTGTCCCGCCTCGATCTGAGCCAGCGGCAGCTCGATGGCGTCCGGGGACGCCAGCAAGGCGTCTCGATCATTTTCATTTGCCAGGGAGGCCCGCCACTGCAATTCTTCGAGCGCTTCGCGCTCCTCGGGTCTCGCAAGACGGATCGTGATTTTCTGGTTTTGCATCGGAATCACTCTGCCCGCTCGGGGACAAAAGGATCGGACGTAGAAATACCGGGCGCTGCCGCATGCAGCATGACTGATCGTTGCTATGCTGGATATCTGCCCCATGACGCAAATACAGGACGGGCCATGAAACAACCGCTTGAACCATCGGCAGAAGGGCGCGGGCGGATCGTCGGCATTACCGATGGCGTCTTTGCCATAGCGCTGACCCTGATCGTTCTCGAGATCCGGGTGCCATCACACGAGGCAATCCATTCCGAGCGCGAGTTGCTTGCCGCGATCGGAGCACTGGCACCGCGCTTCCTCACCTACGCGCTGTCCTTCCTGACGCTGACCATCTTCTGGTTCGGGCAGCAGGCACAGCACGGGCTGATCGCCAGATCCGACCGAAGGCTGGCGACGCTAAACCTCTGTTTTCTGGCATTCATCGCCTTGCTGCCATTCTCGACCGACCTTCTGGCCGATTTCCTCGACTTCAGGACGGCAGTGCTCGTCTACTGGCTCAATCTGCTGATGCTGGGCGCTACACTGTTTGCCAGTTGGCGCTATGCCGAGAAGAACGGCTTGCTGGCGGAAGGCGTCGATGCGGAAACAACACGCACCGTCTATCTCCGCATCGTCAAGGCCCAGATTCTGTGGGCGATCGGGGCGGCACTCTGTTTTGTCAGCCCGTTGCTCAGCGTCGGCTTTATCCTGGTGGCGCAGCTTGTCTACGCAGCGACACCCGGTTCAAAATGGATAAGGAAGATCATTGGCTGAGACGCCCGGCCTGATTCTGCTCAGCTCGAACATGCCCTATTCGACAAATTCAACGGTAACGCCTGGCGACACAAGCTTGGCGAGTTCGCGCGCATCCCAATTTGTCAGACGCACGCAGCCATGACTTTCGGTCTTGCCGATCTTCGACGGTTCAGGCGTGCCGTGGATGCCGTAGGTCGGCTTGTCCAGGGCGATCCAGACCGAGCCTACCGGGCCGTTCGGCCCCGGCGGAATGGTCAGCACCTTGTTATTTTCACCCTGCTTGAAATTGATGTTCGGGTTGTAGGTGTAGTTTGGATCGAGGGCGATGCGCGACACCGCATGAATGCCGGTTGGCGATGGCGTATCCGACGAGCCGATCGTGGCGGGATAGGCGGCGACGAGCTTGCCCGACGCATCATAGGCGTAGACTTCCTTCTTCGCCTTGTCGGCGATGATGCGCACCACCGGGGTCGACACGAGCTTGCCGAAATTGGCCACCTTGATGATCGTGCCGGGACGATTGAAGTCGGCTTCCGGATTGAGTGCCTTCAGGTAGTTCTCGTCCATATGGAAGCGCTCGGCCAGCGCTTCGGTAACGGATGTGTAGGCCATCCGGTCGAGCTGCGCCTTCTGGCTGTAGTCTTCCGGGATCGACGCGACATAGGGGCCGGCCGCATCCTCTGACGTGATCGTATAGTTGGCAAAGGCGTCGCCGCCGGTTTGCGCCAGTGCAGCCTGGATGCCGACCGCGTCGGTCGAGCGCAGATTGCTGCCCGTGATCTGGTTGTATGCAGCCAGCGCCTTGTCGACATTCGAACCGAACCGCCCGTCGATGACGCCCGGCGAACTACCTCCCCGGTCGAGCAGCACCTGAAGGGCGGCGACATCCTGCCGTGCACCCAGCGAAAGTGATGGATCGACGGCGTTCTTGCCGCCGGCCTTGGGTGGCAACGCTGCCTGGTCGCTCGGTATTGCAGGCTGGACCGGCTCTATCGAGGCCTCGTTGAGCGGCTGGCGTTTGATGGTGCGCGGCTTCGCCGGCTGCGGTGCATCGGGATAATTGTTGTCATAGCCGCCGTCATCCGGTTGCGCTGGATAGGCATCAACCGAGTTGTCGTTGTTGGAGCCGTAGTCGTCGGCTGGCGGCGGGAGGACCCTACCTTCCTCCTCCAGCTGCTTGCGGCGGAAGCGTGCCATGTCTTCGGGGTCGTCGAGATAGTAGCGGTCGTCATCGGCCGGCGCACGGCCAAGTTCGCGCAGCCGCGTCTCGCGGCGCAGCACGCGGCGGTCGAGCCTTGTCTGCGGTGGCTGGATGGCGATGACCTTGCCGGTGTCCGCGTCAACGATGACGCGGTTGCCGCGAGCATCGTAGTAGACATCGACATTGCCGTCCTGGGCGAGAAGGATGGCGCCACGATCGGCGGCGCGAGCAGCCCTTGCTATGCTGTTGTCCTGCGTCGGCGCGGCGAGCGCGCTGGAAGACATGAGCCCGACGGCGAGGGCCGAAAGGGTAAAGATCGTGCGCAACATGGTGGCCAAACTCTCCGGTACTTACAGCGCCGCGCGTCCATTCGGACGCGCAAAGGACGCTGTAACACTTTCATCCCTACGCATGATCCTTTGGATCATGCGTAAATTGCCGCCGCCCGGCATCGTCCACATGCGGCGAACCCTTCGCCAGCAAACCAGTTACCCCAGGATAAGGTTCCAACATGAACCGGGCATGAAGATGGCGGTTT
>JBDSLV010000362.1:0-6269 GCA_039916205.1 Mesorhizobium sp.
GCGGCATCGCGTATGGTTCACGTCGTCCTCAATGGGAAAACCGTGATGCTCGTTCCGCGTGATTTCGCGAATGACGAGCCAATATATCGGATCGACATAAACAGATCTGCATTCGTAACACGCTCCACAGAGATAAAGTTCGAGGAGGGCGCACTGGTCAGCGTGATGGTGGACAAGCCGTCCGAGGTGTTGGCCGCTGTAAAACTGCCGCTCGCTATCGTGAGCGCAGTCGTAGATTCCGCGACAGCCGGCACGGCTGGGGCAAAATCCGCGTCGCTGAATGCGGATGCGGCCAAGTCGAATAGCCAGGCCAATCTCGCGAATGTTGCTGCGGCGAAGCTCGCAAGCTCGGAAGGCTCGGCTGACGCGGAGGCATACAAGCAGGCGCTGCTAGGCGGCGGCAACGGGTCCAGAGACGCGCCTCTCACCACCGCTGACATAGCCTATTGTAACAAATACTGGCCGTTGGCCCGCGACCGGTGTTATGCGCAAGAGAATCACTGATGGCCGCTTCCTTCCGGTTTTTGCTGATTGCGCTGGCTCTCCTGTGTTCGACCTCTGTGATGTCGGCTCAAGAAGGCCCGCTCATGCCCGGCAAGTGGCCCGCGGGCGTTAAAGTGACGCCGGCGGATACGACTAATACGAGCATTGAAGTAGCTGGAGGCTGGCCGAGCGACCACCGGCAGGTTGTTGGATTGCGTTTCTACCAAAAAGGTCAGCTTAGTGCTTGCAGCGGTCTGCTTGTATCGAAAAAAATTGTTCTCACGGCCGCGCACTGTACCTGCGGAGATCACAGTTTCGATGTCACCAATGGCCCTTTTAACGAGGAGCATTGGGTCCACGGCACCTTTGTTTCTCGTTTTGGCAATTACGACTGCAATGTATACCCACCAAAGGGTGATGATCTGGCGCTGATAAAGATCGACAAGGAAACCAATCTTTTTCTCAACTCGGCCAAAGAACCCATTTGCGGTTCCTACGGGTTGCTTAGTGGCATCAAGCGTGCTGGCGATTTCTACCCGAATTTCCCACGTCGCGTTACGGTTGCCGGTTACGGCTTCGAAGGTGACGACGAGAGTTCGATTGGCCTGCAGAGAGAAACCATCGTCGATGTAAACTCATTTGCCTGCGCGGATCCCATAGCTAGCCACTTCATGTGCAAGCCATTCAAGGAGTTCGTCGCAGGGGCAGTTCGTACCGATGGTATGGTGAGAGATACATGTGCCGGCGACAGTGGCGGGCCAGCCTTTGCCGTCGTCGATGGTAGTCTGATCCCTGTTGGCATCGTTTCCCGCGCCTTGCCTGTTCAGCAATTGTTTCCGCGGCACGGAGATTGCGGCTCTGGCGGGATATATACGCTGATCGGCAGGATAGATGTCCTCGATTGGATGAGGAAGGCCGGGGTCAGTGAAGGCGATACGGACCAAAGCTGCGCTCCACCTGTTTTGCAGTAGCCATTGCTCTCGCGGATGGTGTCGAATAGCACGGGGATCGCCGTCGGCCTCGCGCTTGGGGCGAGGGTCCGAACGCTAAGATAGGACAGCATGACCGATCTCTTAGCGCCGATCGTCAAGACCGTTGCCATCGAGGCCACGCTGGCGCGGGTCTGGCAGGTGCTGACGACGCCGGCGATGATCCGGCAATGGATGTCCGATGAGGAGCTGACGGTTAGCTCGCAATGGCATGCCGGCGCCACGATCGTGATGCGCGGGCTGCTGCACGGGCTGCCGTTCGAGAACCATGGCATCATTCAGGAGTTCGAGCCGGAGCGGATCTTTCAATACGGGTACTGGAGCACGCTCTCGGCGTCGCGTCTGTCCGATGCACCCGAAAATTACACCGTGGTCCGCTTCGAACTGGAGCCTCAGGCTGATGGCACGCTGCTTTGCCTGACGCTCAGCGATTTCGCCGAGCCGTCCATCCGCCCGCATGCCAATCTCTACTGGGGGCCGACCTTGCGGATCGTCAAGGCGGTCTGCGAAGGGCGGGGCGCACACGGCGCGACGTGAAGCGGACTTTGCCTTGGGCGACGTTCGCCGGGCGGCACCGCGAAGGCGGTGCCGCCCGTACGCATCCGGACAATCCAACGCCTTGCTGTAACGCTTTGTTTTCTTGGACGGCGTACCGGTAGAGTGCCGCCTCCTGAAGGCCGCGCAATATGGACGCGTGAAACATGGGCTCGCCCTGGTCCGAACTCCTGGCCAATCTGGCCGTTGTGGCAATGTTCGTCTCCGTCTGGGTTCACACCCATGTGTGGGTGGACCGCAAGGCGGCTCTGACACGCGCGACTGCTTTCGGCCTGCTGATGGGTTCAGGCGCCGTCATCTTGATGATGACACCGATGCAATTACAGGCAGGCGTCTTTGTCGACCTGCGCGGTACGATGATCGCGCTGGCCGGTTTCTTTGGCGGTCCGGTCGCTTGCGCCATTGCCGGGTTGATGGCCATCGCATACCGCTTCCATGAAGGCGGCGTTGGCGTGGTCGCCGGCAGTGTGGGGATTGGCATCGCCACGCTGATCGGCATCGCCGGCCATCTTGCCTTGAAGGGCCGCTATCCCGAGCGCGTCGACGTGCTGATCCTGGCGGCGGCGGCCGCGGCCGGTTCGCTGCTTGCGTTGTTCGCGCTGCCGCGCGCGATCATGCAGGTGGTGGTGCCGCAAGTGGGGCTGCCGACTTCCCTCCTGATCTTCGTCTCGATCATGCTGTCGGGACTGGCGCTGTACCAGGAGCGGCGGCGTATAGAGGCGTTGCATTCCAGGCGCATCTACAAGGCGATCGTCGAGGCACTGCCCGATTGTCTCAACGTCAAGGACCTGGACGGGCGGTTCATTGCCGCCAATCCGGCGACCGCGCGGCTGATGCATGCGGCTGACGCCAAGGCGCTGATCGGCAAGACCGATTTCGATTTCTTTCCGCAAGAGACCGCCGCCAAGTTCCGGGAAGACGAACTGGTGATCCTTGGCGTCGGCTCGCCTTCAACCATCGAGCAGCGGATCCAGCACGCTGGCGGCGCTTACGGCTGGCTTTCCACCCTGAAGGCGCCGCTGACGGACCGGACTGGCAAGATCATCGGCTTGATCACGCACAACCGCGATATCACCGCGCGCCGCGAACTCGAGAACGAACTGGCCGAAAGCCGCGTCAGGCTGACCGATGCGCTGACGCATATGGCCGACGGGCTGGTGATGTTCGACGCCGAGGACAGGCTGACGCTCTGCAACGACCAGTACCGCGAGATGTTTCCCGATACCGCCGATGCGCGGGTGCCCGGTGCCGACCATCGCGCCATACTTCGCCTCTCCATCGAGCGTGGTGAGGAGATCGTGCAGGGAGACGAAATCGAGCCGTGGATCGACGACATCATCCGGTCGCATCATGTGGCGTGCAACCGTCAGGTCCGGCTGGCCGACGGGCGCTGGCTCGATATCAGAACCAGGCCGACACATGACGGCGGCAGCCTCAGCGTGTTTTCCGATATCACCGCCGGCAAGCAGGCCGAGGCGGAACTGGTGGCGGCCAACGAGAAGCTGAACCTGCTGGCGCATCGCGACGGCCTGACCGAACTGATGACCCGCCGCGCCTTCGATGAGACGCTGGCGCGCGAATTCGCCCGCAGCCAACGCAACGACACGCCACTCAGCCTGCTGCTCGTCGATGTCGATTGGTTCAAGCGGTTCAACGACCGCTACGGCCATCCGGCGGGTGACGATTGCCTGCGCGCCGTGAGCGGCTGCCTGCGGGCGACGATGCGCCGCCCGGCGGATTCCGCTGCCCGCTACGGCGGCGAGGAGTTCGCGATGATCCTGCCCGAAACCGACGCCAAGGGCGCTTTCGTCATTGCCGAAAAGCTGAGGGCCGCCGTGCGCGGCCTGGAACTCGCGCATGAGGCCAGCGAAAAGAAGATCGTGACAGTCAGCACCGGAGTGGCGAGCCTCGATGCCAACGGGCCGGCCCTCGACATGGTCGGGCTGATCCGGCGCGCCGATGAAGCGCTCTATGGCGCGAAGGCGGCGGGGCGCGACCGCGTGCATGGCTGGCCGCGCCATGACCTGTCCCACGCGCCGCTTCTGCGGGGACGGCGCAAGTGATGGCTCGGCCTCCAGTTCTGCTGTAACCCGTTACTGGTCGCAGAGGGAAATGCCGACCTGAGACGCTACGCCAAGGGGCAACCGGATGGCCGCCATCATTCTGTTTCATTCGGTTCTCGGTCTGCGCGACAGCGAGCGGGTCTTTGAAGAGCGGCTCCGCGCCGCCGGCCATACTGTCATCGTACCGGACCTCTACGCGGGCGCCGCCACGGATGATCTCGGCGAAGGCTTCGAGATCAAGGACCGGATTGGCTGGGACACGATCCGCCAAAGGGCAGGGCATGCCCTGGCCGCCATGCCTGAGGATGCGGTGCTGGCGGGAATTTCGATGGGCGCCGGCGTCGTGGCGGAATTCTGGGGTTCCCGCCCTCTGGCGTCGCGGGTGCTGTTGCTGCATGGCCTTGCAAACATGCCTCCGAACACGCGGCCGGGCATTCCGGTACAGATGCATGTCGCGCGGCAGGATCCTTTCTTCCCGGAAGAGGAGGTGCGCGCGTGGCAGGAAACCGCGCGGGCCGCAGGGGCGGACGCGCATGTTTTTCGGTATCCGGACGCAGGGCACTATTTTTCGGACGCGGCCCTGCCGGACTACAATGATGAAGCCACGGCGCTCCTGTGGACCCGTCTCCTGGCCTTCCTGGCATAGCGGACCCCTCGCGCGGCCGCCGAAATTCAAAATTCAGACAATTCCGATAATTATCCGAATAGCTTCTGTTATATTAGTGTTGCTCAAACGGTTGACCCTGGGTTAGCATCCCCTGGTTGACGCCGACGGGAGGCAGTTTTTTGCAGCGGCGGTCAGCTGGAGCGGTACGCGCCCTCGGGGGCGCATGGAGGATGCTCCAACACTTTGAACCGGCGCATGATCCTTTCCCAAGACCACCCGGTTTTGGGGATGATGCGCCCCTGTGGAGGAGGATCCCATGAACAGACGTGAATTCCTGATGACCTCGGCTGCCGCCGGCGCCATGGTGCTTGCCGCACCCTCGGTGTTTGCCGCCGACAAGCTGACCATTCTGGGCTCCGTGCCCAATCTAGGCTTTCCGTTCTTCGTGCACATGCTGAACGAGATCAAGGCGGAAGCGGCCGCGCAAGGCGTCAACCTGACCGAGAGCGACGGCCAGAACTCGGCCACCAAGCAGACCGCCGATATCGAGGCGGCCCTGGTGCAGAAGGTCAACGCCATCGTGATCTCGCCGCTCGACGTCAACGCGCTGGCGCCGGCCATCGAGGAAGCCGTCAAGGCTGGTGTTCCGGTGGTGACGATCGACCGCCGTGTCGACGGTGTCGCTGGGATTCTCGCCCATGTCGGCGCCGACAACGTCAAGGGTGGCGAGGCGGAGGCCAATGCCATGGTGGCGGCGTTCCCCAATGGCGCCAAGATTTTCCACCTCCAGGGCCAGCCCGGCGCCGGCCCGGCGATCGACCGCAACAAGGGCGTTCACAATGTGCTCGATCCGGTGAAGGACAAGTACCAGATCATCTTCGAGCAGACCGCCAACTTCGCCCGCGCCGAAGCGCTGTCGGTGACCGAGGCCGGCCTTGCCGCCAACGGCAAGCCGGACGCGATCATCTGCGCCAATGACGACATGGCGCTGGGTGCGATGGAAGCCTGTGCGGCCCGCAACTTCACCGATGTGAAGATCTACGGCTTCGACGCGCTTCCCGAAGCGCTGGTCGCTGTGCGCGACGGCAAGCTTGCCGGCACGGTCGAGCAGTTCCCGGGCGAACAGTCGCGCACCGCGGTGCGCATCGCGGTCGCCTTCGCCAAGGACAAGACCGAGCCGAAGGAGAAGCTGGTGCTGTTGACGCCGATCGTCATCGGCAAGGACAATCTCGACAAGGCGGAGCGCATTGGCGAGACGAAATAGGGGGTGACGGTTGGGCGCATGATGGAGGGAGGCCGCGCTTTGTCGCGCCCCCCTCTGTCCTGCGACCTACCACATTTCGGGAGCACCATTTGCCAGCTGAAGCCGCATCGCCCGTCCTGCTCACCGTCGAAGGCGTCACCAAGCATTTCTCGGGCGTCACCGCGCTGAACGATGTCTCGCTCGACATTCGCGCTGGCGAGATCCTCGGGCTGCTTGGCGAGAACGGCGCCGGCAAGTCGACACTGCTGAAAATCCTGTCGGGCGTCATGCCGCCATCCAGCGGCCGTATCGTCTTCGACGGCGCCGAC
>JBDSLV010000363.1:0-6428 GCA_039916205.1 Mesorhizobium sp.
GTCGCCGGCCATGCCACCTTCATTGATGTCGAGCTTTCCGCCGACGGCTATCTTGCCGTCACCGACAACGGCCGCGGCATTCCAGTCGATCCGCATCCGAAATTCAAGAAGCCGGCGCTCGAAGTCATCATGACGACGCTGCATTCGGGCGGCAAGTTCGACTCGAAAGTCTACGAAACCTCCGGCGGTCTGCACGGTGTCGGCGTCTCCGTGGTCAACGCATTGTCGGACCATCTCGAGGTCGAGGTCGCGCGTGGCCGCCAGCTCTATCGCCAGCGCTTTTCGCGCGGTCTTCCGGTGAGCGGCCTGGAGCAGCTCGGCGAGGTCCACAACCGGCGCGGCACCAAGATCCGCTTCCATCCCGACGAGCAGATCTTCGGCAAGGGCGCGGCGTTCGAGCCGGCGCGGCTCTACCGCATGACGCGATCGAAAGCCTATCTATTCGGCGGCGTCGAGATCCGCTGGACCTGCGATCCCTCGCTGATCAAGGAAAAGGATCAGACACCGGCCAAGGCTGCGTTCCATTTCCCCGGCGGTCTCAAGGATTATCTGAAGGCATCGCTCGGCGACGACTTCCAGGTGACGCGCGAGATCTTCGCCGGCAAGAGCGAAAAGCAAGGCGGCCATGGCTCGCTCGAATGGGCGGTGACCTGGTTCGGCGGCGACGGCTTCATCAATTCCTACTGCAATACCATCCCAACTGGCGAAGGCGGCACGCACGAAGCCGGTTTTCGCAACGTGCTGACGCGCGGCCTGCGCGCTTATGCCGACCTCGTCGGCAACAAGCGCGCCTCGATCGTCACCTCGGAAGACGTGATGATCTCGGCGGCGGGCATGCTGTCGGTGTTCATCCGCGAACCGGAATTCGTCGGCCAGACCAAGGACCGGCTGGCAACCATCGAAGCCATCCGAATTGTCGAAACCGCCATCCGCGACCCGTTCGACCACTGGCTGGCCGACAATCCCCAGGAAGCGTCGAAACTGCTCGAATGGGTGATCGCGCGCGCCGACGAACGGGTGCGCAGGCGCCAGGAAAAGGAAGTGTCGCGCAAGAGCGCGGTGCGCAAACTGCGGCTTCCGGGCAAGCTCGCCGACTGCACGCAGAACGCGGCGGCCGGCGCCGAACTCTTCATCGTCGAAGGTGACTCCGCCGGCGGCTCGGCCAAGCAGGCGCGCGACCGGGCCAGCCAGGCCGTGCTGCCGCTGCGCGGCAAGATCCTCAACGTCGCCAGCGCCGGCAACGACAAGCTCGCCGCCAACCAGCAGATTTCCGACCTGATCCAGGCGCTTGGCTGCGGCACGCGGTCAAAATACCGCGACGAGGATTTGCGCTACGACCGCGTCATCATCATGACCGATGCCGACGTCGACGGCGCCCATATCGCCTCGCTGCTGATCACCTTCTTCTACCAGGAGATGCCGGCGCTGGTGCGTGGCGGCCATCTCTACCTGGCGGTACCGCCGCTCTATTCGATCCGGCAAGGCGGCAAGATCGCCTATGCCCGCGACGACGCGCACAAGGACGAACTCCTGCGCACCGAATTTGCCGGGCGCGGCAAGGTCGAACTCGGCCGGTTCAAGGGCCTGGGCGAAATGATGGCTGCCCAGCTCAAGGAAACCACCATGGATCCGAGGAAGCGCACGCTGCTCAGGATCGATGTCATCGATGCCGAGGCCGCAACCAAGGATGCGGTCGAAGCGCTGATGGGCACCAAGCCCGAAGCCCGCTTCCGCTTCATCCAGGAGCGCGCCGAATTCGCCGAAACGGAAGTGCTGGATATCTGAGCCGCGACCGGTCTAGCTTGCGCTTCTGACACGGAGACCAGCATGTGATCTCAGCGCGGCTGAAAGACTATGTCGAGGCGAAGCTCGCCGGGCTGACGCAGCCGACGCGCTCGGACTGGATCTTTGCCCTGCGCACCGTGTCGGCCGGCTTGATCGCGCTGCTGGCCGCCTATGCCCTCAAGCTCGACCACCCGCAATGGGCGATGATGACGGTGTTCATCGTTGCCCAGCCGGTCGCCGGGATGGTGCTGGCCAAGGGTTTCTACCGGTTGCTCGGCACGCTGGCCGGCGGGCTGGCGGCCGTCGGCATCACCACCGTGTTCGGCGCCAGTCCTTGGGTGCTGGTGACCGCACTGGCCATCTGGATCGGCCTTTGCACCTTCGTCTCATCGCTGCTGCGCAACCCTGAAGCCTATGGCGCGGCGCTCGCCGGCTATACCGCGATGATCATCGCCCTGCCCGCCTTCGGGCAACCGCATCTCGTCGTCGATCTCGCCATCGCCCGCTGCGCCGAGATCGTGCTCGGTATCGTCTGTGCCGGCCTGACCAGCCGGCTGATCCTGCCCAAACTGGCCAGCAACGCCATCATCTCGAGACTGAAGCGCTGCATTCTCGATCTCGCGGTCTATGCCGGCGGCGCGTTCTCCGGTGGCGATGTAGCGACACTCGCCGGCCTCCACCGCAAGCTGGTCGCCGACACCCAGACGCTCGGCGAGATGCGCGCCTACGCGCGGTTGGAGGCGCCGAGTTTTGCCACCCGCGCGCATCCGGTTCGCCGCACCATCGGCCAGCTTCTGTCGGCGCTGTCGGCGGCTCGAGCGCTGCATTCGCACGCGGCACCAAAAAACGCGGCTCTCATTCCGGTGCGCAGCGAGTTGCAAGCGCTGGTCAGCGAACTGGCGGCCAAACCGGGCGCGCTGGACGACACCACGCCATGGGTGGCGCGGCTCGATGCCATTGCCAGCAAGGCGCGGCGAATGCCGGATGCCTCGGTGGATCAGGGCGACGACAGGGTCGGTACCATCACCCGCCTCACCCTCGCCGCCGATTTCGCCGAAGCCTTGATGCAGGTGCTGCGCGGCCTTGATGCCTTGCGCACGCCCATCGTCCGCCCGGCCCGCGACCGCGGGCAACCGGCCCTGGTGGTGCATCGCGACTATCAAGGAGCATGGCGCAACGCGGTGCGCGCCGCCCTGGCGACACTGCTGGTCGCGGCTTTCTGGCTGACAACGAAATGGACCGAAACGGCTGGCACCGTCATTCTCGTTGCCGTTGTCTCCAGCCTGTTCGCGGCACGGCCCGACCCCGTGCAAGTTTCCTGGGGGTTCTTCAGGGGAACATTGCTCGCCCTGCCCTTCGCCTTTCTCGTCGGCCAGGTCGCGCTTCCGGCTTTGCCTGGATTCGCCTGGTTCACGGTCTTCGTCGTGCCGATCCTGGTGCCCACCGCGCTGGCGATGGCCAACCCACGTTATGTCGGCGTCGCCACCGCCTTCGCCATCAATTTCCTCGCCTTCCTCAACCCGCACCAGGCGATGATCTACGACCCCGGCCCATTCTTCGCCGGGTCGGCATCGGTCCTGGTCGGCATCCTTCTGGCGATCGGCGTTTTCATCGTCGTCTTGCCCGCCGACCCTTGGCTGGCGGCCAACCGCATTGTGCGGGCCATGCGGGAGGACCTGGCGCGGCTTTGCCTGCACGAGCGTGTGCCAAGACGCTCGGCCTTCGAGAGCCTTGCCTATGACCGGATCAACCAGCTGATGCCGCTGGTTCAGAATGCCGGCAAGAGGGGCGATGCGGTTCTCGGCGGCAGCGTCGCCGCCGTCACCGTTGGTCTTGAAATCCTGCGCCTTCGCAGCGCCCAGCAGGCAACCGCGATCCCGCCCGAGACCGCGCTCTCAATTTCGACCTTTCTACGGGGTTTGGCACGAGAACTGCTTTTTCGCGCCCCTGGCGAACCGGACACGTCGACCATTGCCGTCGCCAGGCAATATGCGGCAGGCATCGCCCAGCGAAACGAGACCGGCGAAATGCTGCAGGTTGCCGCCTCGCTGCGGATTATAGCCGCGGCCATGGAAGATTTCCCGGCATTTTACGCCAAGCAACGCGCCTGAGCGCCTTGGTTTAGGCGGCCGCGATCGCCAGCGCATGTCCCCGCGCGTTCTCGCGCAGCGCGTCGAGGTGGATCGACTTGACCAGCGCGGCGAGGTCGCCTTCGGCGGCTTGCCCGCCCAATTCCTTCAGCATCAGCCAGCTGACTTCCTGCACGCCGGCGATACGCTTGCCGTTGGCGACCTCGCGCCAGATCTTCAGCGCGCGCAGGATGACGGCATGGGTGGCGGCGGCGAGGCCGGCGCTGCGAAACAGTGCCTGCAGTGCCACATCATGGCCCCCTGCCAGCAGTGCCCTCACCCTTGGTTCGGACTGCTGGCTGAGCGCGACCATTGCCGATCCGAAGAAATCGACCTTGCCATGCGCGATGGTGCGAATGAGGAAGCTCGCGGTGAGATCGCCGCGCAAGCGCAGATGTTCGATCAGAGCTGAGTGTTCCTCCTGGCGCGTGCCTTCGATCAACGTCACCGAAGCCTTGACGCAGGCGTCGCGCATGACGCGATCAGCGCGCGCGGCACCCATCAATGCCATGACCAGCGGCGAGCTCTTGAGCGTTTCCCCAAGCTTGACCAGCAGCATGTGGCGGCAATCGGCTGGCAGGCGCGGGTCGGCGATCAGTGCTTCGCGCACCAGAGGCAGATGACCGTGGCGCTCCGCCATGCGGCGAAAGCTGAGCGAGGCGATATCGGCGCCGTCATTGGCCAGCAGCACGGCGCAGGCCTCGGCTTCGCCGATCTCTGCAATGGCCGCCGACAAGGCCATTGAGACGGACGGACGGTCAGCGATCAGTTTTTGCGTCGCCTTCTGGCTCGAAGCAACGCGGTTGATCAGGTCGGCGTCCGTCAGCAGCGGCGAACGCGCCAGCACCACGCCTGCAACCTCCGGCTGGTCGGATGCCAGCACACTGATGATCTGCAGCGGCGCATGATGGCTCATGGACAGAGCCTCGGCCATCGCCAGCCGCACCTTCGATGAGGCATCGTCCAGCAGCAGCGTCAGCGCTGCCTCGGCGGCACAACGGTCCTCGAAAGGCAGGTCGGAGTTGACGTATGCCCTGGCCAGCGCATTGGCCGCGGCGGCGCGCTCTGAAACCCTGGCCGTGTAAATCCATTTCAAGAAATGCGAAACAACCATGCCGCCTGCTTACGCCCCTTGCCAGAATGCTTCTGACCCCAACACTGACGGTAGGCAGAAATGGTTTACGAACGGTTCACCATGTTCATTAACTGGCTTGCGAGCGCCGTATGCAGCGCTTATCAACCCGTGAGCAGCACAGGAGATCGATATGGCCGGGCTTTATCTGGAAGAGTTCGTTGTCGGCCATGTCTTCCAGCACTCGTTGCGCAAGACCGTCACCGAGAGCGACAACATGTTGTTTTCGGTGATGACGCTGAACCCGCAGCCTCTGCATATCGACTTCGACTTCGCCTCCAAGAGCGAATGGGGCAGACCGCTGGTCAACTCGCTTTTCACACTTGGGCTGATGATCGGCATCTCGGTCAACGACATCACTGTCGGCACCACGGTCGCCAATCTCGGCATGAAGGAAACCGTATTTCCGCACCCGGTGTTCCATGGCGACACCATCCGGGTCGAGACCACTGTTATCTCGGTACGCGAATCGAAATCGAAGCCGGATCGCGGCATCGTCGAGTTCGAGCATCGGGCCTATAACCAAAACGGCGATCTCGTCGCCAAATGCATCAGGCAGGCGATGATGCTGAAGAAGGCGGCCTGACGCATGCGTTCGCTGCTGTTCGTCCCGGGCGATTCCGAAAAGAAGCTAGAGAAGGGCTTTGGCGCGGGCGCCGATGTGGTCATCGTCGACCTTGAGGATTCCGTAGCACCCCAGAACAAGGGTTTGGCACGCGAAATCGCGGCGCATTTCATCGTCGCGCACCGGCAACAGACCAGCGCGGCGATCTATGTGCGCGTCAATGACTTGTCGACCGGGCTGACGGATGACGATCTGGCGGCGCTGTTGGCGGCCAGGCCTGACGGCATCATGCTGCCGAAGTCGAACAACGGCCAGGATGTGCAACACCTCTCGGCAAAACTCAGGGTTCATGAGGCCGAAAATGGCCTGCCGGATGGCGCGATAAGGATCCTGCCGATCATCACTGAAACGGCGGCGGGCGTGCTGGCGGCAGCGACCTATGCCGGCACGAGCCCGCGGCTCGCCGGCCTCACCTGGGGCGCGGAAGACCTGTCGGCGTCAATCGGCGCGCGTGCCGCGCGCGACGAACGTGGCCGCTACACCGATGTGTTCCGCTTCGCCCGCACCATGACCATCCTTGCCGCCGGTGCGGCTGAAGTCGCGGCGATCGACACCGTCTTCCCGAACTTTCGTGACATGGCCGCTTTCGAGACGGAATGCACCGAGGCCGAGCGCGACGGGTTCACCGGCAAGATGGCGATCCATCCGGCGCAGGTGCCGGTCATCAATGCAGCCTTCACGCCTTCCGCAGAGGCCGTGAAACACTCTGCGTCAATCGTCGCCGCGTTCGAGGCTGCAGGCAATCCCGGTGTCGTCG
>JBDSLV010000364.1:0-4652 GCA_039916205.1 Mesorhizobium sp.
GCGCATCCAGCGTCACCTTCAGCAATTCCGTGCCGCGCGTCATCTTGCGGGCGCGCGAAACGGCGCGGCCAAGCAGGTCGAGCGCGTCGGTCGAGGCTTCGAACAAAACCGCGCCGGCCTCGGTCAGACGGATGGTCCGGCTGGTGCGCGTGAACAGCAGCATCCCGAGCTGGTCTTCGATTTCCTTGATCTGGTGGCTGACGGCAGCCGGCGTCAGGCCGAGTTCATCGGCGGCACGAGTAAAATTAAGGTGGCGGGCCGCCGCCTCAAGCGTTCTGAGCGCGCGTGTTCCAGGCAGCAGCCGGGCCATCAGAGCAAGCCGGAAACGGGATGGGCCACAGCGCTTGATCCTCAAACAAAACTTGATGATAAGACGAAAACTACTCGTTTCTCCTCAGCATTTCAATGCTGCATGATGCGACCATCAAACCAATATCAAACCGGATTTGATGTCCGGAAGAAGTGGATAGCATCATGTCACACATCGCTCTGAGCCCCCTGACCGCCCGTACGACCTGGTTGCATGAGGTGTTTGAATGGCTCCGACAGGCAAGGGTCGCGGTCAGCCTGCCGCATCAGGATGTCGAGGACCTCTCGGATCGCCATCTGCGCGACATCGGCGCCAACCGCAACGACGTATCTAGGGCCATGGACCGCGAGACCGGCCGGCTCGGCCTCCTCGACATCGGCTGGCAGCAGCCGAGGCGAAAATAAGGGGGTAGTGCGGCCCCGGAAGCCCCTTCCTACTGTGCCCTACTGCCCTACTGCCCTACTGCCCTACTGCCCTACTGCCCTACTGCCCTACTGCCCTACCTCACCACCCTCACCACCGTACGGTCCGACAGCAATGGCAACAGCCTCGCCATGGTGCGGGCCGTCACGGCGACGCAACCTTGCGTGGGCGTAAAACCGGGCCGCGCCAGATGGAAGAAAATGGCGCTGCCGCGCCCACGGCGGCGCGGCGCCATGTTCCAGTCGAGTACCAGGCAGGCATCATAGAGGCCGTCGTCCCGCAGCATCCGCTCATGGCTGGCGCCATACGGAATCTTGACCGGGCGATTGTAGTTGCGGTCATCAGGCACCTCGCACCAGCCGAGGTCGGGGGCGATGGGCGCCATCGCCAGCCGCGTTCGACGGCCGCCAGAGAATTGGTCTCCGCGAAAATATCCCGACAGAATCCGCATCGATGCCAGCGGCGTGGCGCCGTCGCCCTCACGCTTGTCGGCGGAGATGCCGCCCCGTCCCAAGGCGCAGGCAAACACGGTTTTGCCGGCCTGCAGGAACCCCTGGGTTGGGTGCCCGGGCCTTGCCCGCACGGTCAGCACGCGCAGCCCTTTTGGCAAAATTGCGCCGGCTGCATTGCGATCGCGTTTTTTCTTGTATGATCGTGCCACGGAACAAATCACTGTGAACGGCTGTTACGTCGGTCAGCTTCCGCATAAACAGGCAGCGGTCAACTGAATTTTCTTTTCAAAACAACGGATTGATCCATGACTTCACGCACCATTCTAATCGTTGATGACGATGACGACCTGCGCGGCACGCTGGTCGAGCAATTGTCCCTTTATGAGGAATTCGACGTCCTGCAGGAATCGACCGCGGCAAAAGGCGTCAATGCTGCACGCGGCGGCCTCATCGACCTGCTCATCATGGATGTCGGCCTGCCTGACATGGATGGCCGCGAGGCGGTGAAGATATTGCGCAAGGGCGGCTACAAGGCGCCCATCATCATGCTGACCGGTCACGACACCGATTCCGACACGATTCTCGGTCTGGAAGCCGGCGCCAACGACTATGTGACCAAGCCGTTCCGCTTCGCGGTGCTGCTCGCCCGTATCCGCGCGCAGCTGCGCCAGCACGAGCAGAGCGAGGATGCCACGTTCTCGGTCGGCCCCTATACCTTCAAGCCAAGCCAGAAACTGCTGCTCGACCAGCGCGGCGGCAAGGTACGGCTGACGGAAAAGGAAGCCTCGATCATCAAGTATCTCTATCGCGCCGATCAGAAAGTGGTGACGCGCGACGTGCTGCTCGAGGAAGTCTGGGGCTACAATTCCGGCGTCACCACGCACACGCTGGAAACCCATGTCTACCGGCTGCGTCAGAAGATCGAGCGCGATCCTTCCAATGCTGAAATTCTTGTGACAGAAAGCGGCGGCTACAAGCTGGTTCCTTAAACATTTCATTATCCAATAAGCGCTCGGGGCGGGGACGCTTTTTCGGGTACGGTCCTGAAACTGGAGGCGGTTTGGATCGGACTCGCCGGCGCATCGAAAGCACGATGCGCAGGCTCAAGGTGCTAGAGCGTCCGTCCACGGGACGCGCGGCGCTCTAAAGGAGGAGCTGGACTATCGGTTCGGGGACATAGCTAGATGGCGCTGGATGACGACATCCGCATCCTGTCCGCCGTGAGGCTCTTCGAGGGCTTCACGCAGGAACAGCTGCGCCTGCTCGCCTTCGGCGCCGAGACCACCTTGCTGCAGGCCGACCGCAAGCTCTACCGCGAGGATGACGAAGCTGATTCCGCCTATGTCGTGGTCAGTGGCCGCATCGCGCTCTACCGCGAGCAGGATGGCGAGCGCCTTCCGCTCGGCACCGCCGGGCCCGGCACCATGCTGAGCGAACTGGCGCTGATTGCCGACACAAGGCGCCTGACAAGCGCCTCCGCCGCGACCGATTCGGAAGTGATCCGGCTGAGCCGCAAGATGTTCCGGCGCATCCTGGAGGAATATCCCGATGTCGCGGCGCAGCTTCACCAGCGCATCTCAGAGGAATTCCAGGCGATGATCCGCCGCATCGAGGAACTGGCGCCACGCTTTTCGGGTTAATTTGGCGCTGACGCCTTAGGCGTGCCGAGTTTCAGGTCAGCCCGAGCCGAGAACAGTAGGCTCCGAGAACCGGAGCGGAGCGTACCAAACGCACGTTAGCACCGGAAGCGCAGGAGGCTGCCGTTTGCAGGCCGGCCTCACCTGATTACCGACACACCTATTCGAGGTCGAACCGCGCGATGACAGGCACATGGTCCGACGGCCTGTCCCAGCCGCGCGCCAGACGCAGGATTTCATAGCCGGAAAAATCTGGCACCAGGTTGGGCGACGACCAGACATGGTCGAGCCGGCGGCCTTTGTTGGCGGCATTCCAGTCCTGCGCGCGATAACTCCACCAGGTGTAGAGCTTCTGCTCAAGCGGCACGTTGAGCCGCATCAGGTCGACCCAGTTGCCGGCCAGCCGCATCGCCTCGAAATTCTCGGTCTCCACCGGCGTATGGCTGACGACTTTCAGCAATTGCTTGTGCGACCACACGTCGTGTTCGAGCGGCGCGATGTTGAGGTCGCCAACCAGCACCGAGGCCGATGCTTCATCATGCTCGGCGCGGATGGCATTCATCTCGGCGACGAAATCCAGCTTGTGCTTGAACTTGCGGTTGATCTCCGGGTCGGGCTCGTCGCCGCCAGCCGGAACATAGAAATTGTGCAGCAGGATCGTCTTGCCGCCGGCCCGCACGGTGACTGAAAGGTGCCGGCTGTCCTCGATCTCGCAAAAGCGCCGCTTCTCGACGATCTCGATCGGCCGCCGCGCCACCGTGGCCACGCCGTGATAGCCTTTCTGGCCATGAAAGGCGACGTGCTGGTAGCCAAGCTGGTGGAACGCCTCGACCGGAAACAGCTCGTCGGGACATTTGGTTTCCTGCAGGCAAAGCACGTCCGGCTGCTGCTCGACGAGCAGGCGCTCGACGATCGGCATGCGTAGCCGAACGGAGTTGATATTCCAGGTGGCGATGGAAAAGGGCATGGCAAGATCCGGCGAGCGCAATACCCGCCAAAGCCGGATGGCCCCGCGGTCAAAACGCTCTGAAAGAGTCCGGCGGGAACCTGCCAGTCACCCGAGGCAAAGACAAGCTCCGCCAGTGCATCCATCGAGCGCGTACGAACTGGCTTAGCTCTTGATTCGATTGATAATTGTCTGCTGGCATTCAATTTTCAAGCTGATCGGCCACGGCACGGCGAGCCGCTTTCCACAGCTATCGTGGCAAGCGGCCCGCTAATTGTGCCTGGATGAAACAAACCAGTGCCGGCAACGGCATTTCTTCATTCGGTCAGAGGCACTGCTCCATCGCCTTGTGAAGCCAGCGCCATTCCTGCCCGGCCGAACCTGGCGACTGGTCGCCTTGCAGAATTGCCATCAGGTCTTGATAGCGGACGGAGCGCGAATGATACTTTCGGTACTGTTCCAGCTGCCAATCGAGAAAGGCCTTGTCCGGCGCCCGTTTCATCGCCCTTGCCGCACTGTCCAGCCAATCCTGAGCGATTGACCGGCCAACATCGGCGTCCGGCTCCAAACCCTGGCTGATGGCGGCCCTGACCTTGTCGAGGGTTGCATTGGCGGCTTCGGCATAGGCGGCGGGGTCGAATTCACCGTCCCACATCCGCACCATGTTCGCGCGCATTTCGTCGATGAACGCCTTGTCCGAGATGATCGCCATCAGCTCTGTCCACGCATCGATCTGCTCGGGCGTCGGATCATCGGGAAGTTCAGGCGTGCCGGCATCGACCATCTGCTTCTTCCATGCGGGGTCCATATGGGCACCTTCGGCGACCTGGTCGTAGAAATGCTCGATGGCTGCGCGGAATTCGGTCTGGGAAAAACTGGTCACG
>JBDSLV010000365.1:0-3024 GCA_039916205.1 Mesorhizobium sp.
AGCCGGCGCATGACCGATATCTCATTGTCCGACCACGCTGTTACCGGGAAAACAGCGCCCCCCGCCGAGGCGCGCAGCCTAAGGCTGCCGACGCAATGGCTTGGCGTCGCCCCGTTCTTCATCTCCGCCATCATGTTCCTGATCCTGCCCACGCTCTATCTGATGCTGGGCGCATTCCAGAATGATGCGGGTGAGTTCACTTTCGAAAACATTGCAGCGCTGGCGCAGCCGTCGATCGTTGCCGCCTACTGGATTTCGATCAAGGTCAGCCTGGCCTCATCGCTGATCGGCGCCTTCGCCGGGCTTGCCATTGCCATTGCCATCGTGCGTGGCGGCCTGCCGGAGTGGATACGCTCAGCGACACTGACGTTCTCCGGCGTCGCCTCCAATTTCGCCGGCGTGCCGCTGGCCTTCGCCTTTATCGCCACGCTGGGCCGCCTCGGCCTTGCAACGGTCATCCTGAACACCCTGTTTGGCCTCAACATCTACGCTCACGGCTTCAACATCTTGTCGTTCTGGGGCCTGACGCTGACCTATGTCTATTTCCAGATCCCGCTGATGGTGGTCATCATCGTGCCGGCTATCGATGGTCTGAAGAAAGAATGGGGCGAGGCGGCCGCGACGCTTGGCGCCACGCAGTCGCAATTCTGGCGCATGGTGGTCATCCCGGTGATCTGGCCGAGCTTCCTTGGCACCGTCATCCTGCTTTTCGCCAACGCTTTCGGTGCCATCGCCACCGCCTATGCGCTGACGGGCTCATCGCTCAACATCGTGCCGATCCTGCTCTATGCGCAGATCCGGGGTGACGTGCTGCACAATGCCCATCTCGGCTACGCGATTGCCTTTGGCATGATCTTCATCACCGGCCTTGCCAATGTCTTCTACATCTGGTTCCGGACCCGCTCGGAGAGGTGGCTCAAATGAAGTCTGGAAAGTTCTGGGCCTGGGTCGTCTTCGCGCTGGGCGCTGCCTATTTCTTCATCCCGTTGATCGCCACCGTGGAATTCTCCATGCGCATGCGGCGCGGCGTCTATTCCTTTGACGCCTATCAGGTCGTGCTGGGCGACGCGCGCTTCCAGGCGACCTTCGGCTATTCCGTGCTCGCGGCTGTGTTCACCATTATTCTTGGCGTGCTGATCGTGGTGCCGGCGGCTTACTGGATCCGGTTGCGTCTGCCGCAGCTGCGCCCCATCGTCGAATTCATCACGCTTTTGCCGCTGGTCATTCCGGCCATCGTCATCGTCTTCGGCTATATCAGAATGTATGGCTCGAATTCGCCGCTGCCGTTCCTGGCCAGCGACACCGGCACCAACGCCCTGCTGGTCATCGGCTACGCGACGCTGGCGCTGCCCTATATGTACCGCGCCGTGGACACCGGTCTGCGCACCATCGATGTGCGCACGTTGACCGAGGCGGCGCAGATTCTTGGTGCCGGCTGGTCGACGATCATCACAAGGGTTATCCTGCCCAATGTGTTGATCGCGGTTTTGTCGGGCGCGTTCCTGACCTTCGCGATCGTCATTGGCGAGTTCACCATGGCAAGCTTGCTCAACCGGCCGGCCTTTGGTCCTTACCTGCAGAACATCGGCGCCAACCGCGCTTATGAGCCGGCAGCCCTTGCCATCATCGCCTTCGCCATCACCTGGGGTTGCATGTCGCTGATCCAGATCCTGTCCCGCTTCGCGCCGAAATCGGCGAACCGCCCGAACTGATCGAAAGAAAAAGCCATGGCCGAGCCGTTCCTCTCCATTCAGCACGTGCGAAAATCCTTCGGTGCCACCACGGTGGTGGAGGATTTCAATCTCGACGTCGAGCGCGGCGAATTCGTCTCCTTCCTCGGCCCGTCGGGTTGCGGCAAGACCACTGTGCTGCGCATGGTCGCCGGCTTCGAGGAGCCGAGTGCCGGCAAGATCGTCGTCGGTGGCAAGGACATTACAAGGCTGAAGCCCAACCAGCGCAATGTCGGCATGGTGTTCCAGGCCTATGCGCTGTTTCCGAACCTGACGGTGGCGCAGAACATCGGCTTCGGCCTGAAGGTCGCCGGCATGCCCAAGGCCGACATCGACAAGCGCGTCGCCGAGATGCTCGACATCATCAAGCTGCCGCAGATGGCGGATCGCTATCCCTACCAGCTCTCCGGCGGCCAGCAGCAACGCATCGCGCTGGCGCGAGCGATTGCACCGAAGCCGAAGCTGCTGCTGCTCGATGAGCCGCTGTCGGCGCTCGACGCCAAGGTGCGCGTCTCGCTGCGCGAGGAAATCCGCTCGATCCAGAAGAAGCTCGGCATCACCACCATCTTCGTCACGCACGACCAGGAAGAGGCGCTGTCGATCTCCGACCGCATCGCTGTCATGTATGGCGGCAAGGCCGAGCAGGTTGGCACGCCGTTCGAGATCTACAACCGACCGGCAACCAAGTTCGTCGCCAATTTCGTCGGCACGCTGAACGTACTGGAAGGCACGGTCACCGATGCCGCCGCCGGCACGGTGCGGGTCAATTCCGAGCAGGTCTCGCTGAAGGGCAAGCTCAACGGTTCCAAGTCAGGGGATACGCTGTCACTGGCGCTGCGTCCCGAAGCGATCTCGCTTGGCCGCCAGCCCGGCCGCGACTCCAGCCTGTCAGGCGAAATCTCCGAGGTGCATTTCCTCGGTTCGGTCATCCGGGTTCGCGTCGGCATCGGCAACAACACCGTCTCGCTCGATACGTTCAACAGCCCGGCGGCTCCGCCGCCAGCGGTTGGTGAGAAGGCTGAGATCTCATTCTCGTCGAGCGATATGCTGGTGCTGCACTAGGCTATGCCGATATTCAGGTGATGCCGGCCTGCAAGGGGCTGATAGCTGCGCTTCCACTGACTGAAATGTACGCTCCGCTCCGGTTCTTGGTATCAGCCATTTTGGACTCGGCCTGACCTGAATCTCGACATACCTGCGTTGGCATCAGGTCGGACCGTCTCAAGCCGGTGCAATGAAGGGCTGTGAAATCTCTCGAAAGACAGGCAACGCCTCCATCCGCGCGGAATGGGCT
>JBDSLV010000366.1:0-26076 GCA_039916205.1 Mesorhizobium sp.
GCCTCGACGATCCGCCTGCAAGGCTGGACCGACAACGGCTCCGTCATCCTGCAGATCATGGATGAGGGTCCAGGCATTCCGCCGGGCGATCTCGAACGTGTCTTCGACACCTTCTACCGCGTGCGCAAGGGCGATCAGGTCCGCGCAGGCACCGGCCTTGGCCTGTCGATCTGCCGTGGTTTCGTCGAGGCGATGGGCGGAACGATCACGGCGGCCAACCGGACCGACCGCTCCGGCGCTGCCTTCACCATTCGCATGACGATCCCGACGGAACTGCCCTATATGAGCGACCCCAGCATGGACGATCTGGCATGACCAACTCAAACGTCAGGATATTGGTGGTCGATGATGAGCCGCCGATCCGCAAACTGCTGCGCGTCGGCCTTGGCAGCCAGGGCTATGCGATCAGCGAGGCGCCGAATGCCAAGGCCGCGATCGAACTGGTGGAGCAGGAAAAGCCGGACCTGATCCTGCTCGACCTTGGCCTGCCCGGCATGGGCGGCCATGACCTCCTGCGCAAATGGCGCGACGAGGGCCTCGACATTCCCGTCGTCATTCTGTCCAGCCGCACCGATGAGGCCGGCATTGTCGGAGCGCTGGAACTCGGCGCGGACGACTATGTCACCAAGCCGTTCGGCATGAACGAGCTGGTCGCACGCATCCGCGTGGCGTTGCGCCACCGCTTCCAGCAGCAGGGCGAGAAGCCGGTCTTCCAGACCGGTGATCTCTCCGTCGATCTGGTCAAGCGCATCGTCAAGGTCGAGGGCAGGGAGATCAAACTATCGCCGAAGGAATACGACATCCTGCGCATCCTCGTGCAGCATGCCGGCAAGGTACTGACCCACCATTTCCTGCTGAAACAGGTCTGGGGCGACACGACCGACGTGCAATATCTCAGGGTCTATGTCCGACAACTCAGGCAGAAGATCGAGAAGACCCCTGACCAGCCACGCTACATCACCACGGAGACCGGCGTCGGTTATCGTCTGCGTGAGGTCGAGTGATGCGGATCATCGAAAGCGGAAAAGGCGCGCCATGCCTGACGCGCCTCCGATATCCGACAGTCAGTCGAGCTAATTCGCCAAAAGTTCCGCGGTCCGGGTCAGCGCGCCGCTGAAGCCGTTCAAAGGAATGGAAAAGTTCACGGCTTGCCCGGTATCCGCCGCGAAGGCATCGATCTTCAAGGTCGTGCCTGCCTTGAGCAAGGGCGTGACGGTCGCGTCGAACGTCACCGGCACCAGGCAGCCGACGACCTGACAGGTGCTGAACTGCAGGCTACCATCGAGCTTCTGGTCATCGATGGTCAGGCTGACGCCCTTGGCCAGCGCCAGGCCGAACGGCAACGCGAGGGTTCCCGCCGCGTCGTCGCCGGTCTTGCTCGACAGCTCGATCGCCAGCAGGCGCTGGTTGCTTTGTTTGTTGAACTGCTGGTGCGACAGGCTGCACGCCTTCGTCGTGCCGGTGATCTGGCAATTGACGGTCCAGTCTCCGTGGGTTTCGGACAGGGCCGAAGCGCCGCCAGGCAGCTGCGGTGCATCCGTGGCGGCAGCAGCCGGCACGACCTTGTCACCCTTGGTTTGCGCCGCCACGACCGGCAAGCCGACGATGCAGGCCGCACCGACCATTGCCACGAAATACGCATACTTTCTCATAAGGCCCTCCCCTGCGACGCCACCCCTGACGGGCATTGCCGATGCCGGCCAGATAGAGCGGCGAATCGACCACGTCCGTCAAGTACAATGCCGGTGTTCCCAGCTGATTCTCGGCGGCCGCGAAGAGAAAAACTGACCGATGGCGATTGCCACGGGGCAAGCCGATGCTCCGGGTCCATCACGATTGGTGACGTGCCCATGGCGCAACCGGACAGACACCCTATATTCGGCTCAGGAATCCATTTCCTGCAGGAATAAGCCTATGTCGCCACTCCGCCTGTCGATCGTTTTCGTATCGGCAATTCTGGCCGCCGCCGTGCTGGCGGGCGCCAGCCTTTCCGCATCCGCGCAGGTCCAGATTCCCGGCACCGGCAATCGGTTGATCCAGCAGAACGACCTGCAGGCCCTGGAGAACAGGCTGCAGCGGCAGCAGTTCCAGCAGCAGCAACAGCAGTTCCGCGCCCAGGATCGCGTGATCGTGCAGCAGCCGCAGCCGGTCGTGCCGCGGTTCAAGCCGAGCTGTCGGACACAGGCAATCGGCACCACTGTTTTAAGCAATTGTCGCTGACAAGTCGGCGTTTTCCATTTATTTAGCCGACTTATGTACCTGAAGTGCCGAACGGCATCGTGGGCGTTTTGGGTTTTGCAACGGTGCCGCTTGGCGTTAAGGGGCACTACGACGATTGGATTCGCTATGGCAGCAACCAAGAAAAAGGCCGTGCGCAAGGCAAAGAAGGGCGAAAGTATCCGCCAGGTGGCGGCCATACCCTTTCGGCTGGGTGCCAATGGCGATGTCGAGGTCATGCTTGTCACGTCACGAACCACCAGGCGCTTTATCGTCCCCAAAGGGTGGCCTATGAAAGGCAAGAGCGGGCGCAAGGCAGCCACCATCGAGGCGCAGGAAGAAGCCGGTGTGCTCGGCAAGACGCTCAAGGATCCGGCCGGCACCTATTCCTATTGGAAGCGGCTGGCCAATCGCTTCGTCCGCGTCGATGTGATCGTCTATCTGCTGGCCGTGACGGAAGAATTGGCCAACTGGCAGGAAGCCAAAAGGCGGCAGCGGGCGTGGCTGACGCCGAGCGATGCGGCGATGCTCATCGATGAACCGGACCTCTCGACGCTGGTGAGGACCTTGCATATTCCTAAGTCTTCGCCCTCTCCCCAGGTTTGAGCCGGCGCTTACCTCCTGCCGCCGCCGAGGGAAATCAGGACTGGTGAGCGCCGAAGTGGCTGGACGTTGACGGCCGCTGAACATCGCACGCCACGATCTCCGATAGACGGCCATCGATTGTTAAAATACAATCAACTCGGAATTGAAGCATGTTCTTGACGTGGGGTAATCTACGGTTGCTGAGAGTTGCAATCATCAATTGGAAGGGTTCTGAAGTATTTATTCGCTGTTAAGCCCCCCGTGATAACCGGATTGTTGTCGCCACTGCTGGACGACATGAGGGAAGAACATAGCCTCAACCGACGGATGAAACAGTCGGACAGGTGCATTGACCAGGTCATGGCAGCTTCCATGAAATTGCGATGAAACTGTCATCGACAGATGCCAGCCCCCGTCTGCTTGGGCTCGTTTGGCCATTCATCGCCGTGGTCCTGGTCCAGGCCCTCGTCGCCAGCCTCAGCCTTTACACATTGTCAGCTGTACGCGCCTATGTCGGCGGTGAGAGCCAGTGGTCCAAGGGACAAAAGCACGCCATCTATTTCCTCAGCCTCTATGCCGATACCGGCAACGACGAGTTCTTTGCTGAGTATCGCGAGGCGATAGCCGTACCGCTGGCCGATCGTTCGGCACGGCTCGCGCTTGAACAAGCCGTCCCCGACACCGACGCGGCGCGCGCCGGCTTCCTGCAAGGCGGAAATCACACCGACGATGTGGGCGGGCTGATCTGGCTGTTTCAGAACTTTCGCGGTTTCAGCTATCTCGATGCCGCCATCCGGCACTGGACCGCCGCCGACAGCATGATCCTCTCCATCGAGCAACTGGGCAACACGATGCACGAGAGCTTGAGGACCGGGCCTGCGTCCGTGGCCCAGGCCAAGGTTTGGAAGGCCGAGATTCATCAGCTCGACCGTCAGATCGGCCCGCTCTCCAAGGCGTTTTCCGACAGTCTCGGCGAGGGCTCGCGCTTTATCAAAATGGCGCTCACGTTGGCCAATCTGGCCACAGCCGCGTTGCTGATCCTGCTGGCGGTATGGCGTACACGCAAACTGCTGGCGCAACGCCAGGCGTTTCAGAATGCCCTCAATGCCGAGCGCGAGCGCGCCCAGGTCACATTGGCCTCGATCGGGCAGGCGGTGATCAGCACCGGCGCCGACGGCCGGCTGGACTATATGAACGCCGTTGCCGAGCGGCTGCTTGCGTGCCCGTTCGGCGCCGCCCGGGGCAAACCGATCGCCTCGCTCTTCCGTCTGGTGGACAAGGATACCAGTATCGAGGAGCCGCGCCTGATCGAGCGGCTTCTGGCTGGCGAGCCGCGCCGCTCCAATGTCCGCCCGCAGCTCTTGCAGCGCACCGACGGCACGGTTGTTCCGGTGGCCTTGAACGGCGCGCCGCTGCTCGTCGCCGGCCAAGTCGTTGGCGTGGTGCTGGCCTTCCACGACATGACGCGCGAGCAGGACTATATCGACCGGCTTTCATGGCAGGCGTCGCACGATGCGCTGACCGGGCTGATCAACCGGCGCGATTTCGAGAGCCAGCTGGAGAGAACGATCGCCGAGTTGCCGGACCAGCCCCGCCAGCATGCGCTGATGTATCTCGACCTGGACCAGTTCAAGCTCGTCAATGACACCTGTGGCCATGCCGCCGGCGACCAGTTGCTGCGCCAGATATCCGGGCTGCTGACAAACGTGCTGCGGCCGGGCGATCTCCTGGCCCGGCTGGGTGGCGACGAGTTTGGCGTGTTGCTTGTCGATTGCGACACAGAAACCGCGGCGGACACCGCCGAACGGCTGCGCGCCACCATTCAGGACCTGCATTTCGCCTGGGACGGCAGGCCCTTCAACACCAGTGTCAGCGTCGGTATGGTGCAGATCGCCAACACCCAGGTCACCCTAGAGGAAACCCTGCGCGCGGCCGACGTCGCCTGTTACATGGCCAAGGAAAAGGGCCGCAACCGCGTCCAGATCCACAGTGACGGCGACATGGACTTGCGGGAGCGTTTCGGCGAGATGGCCTGGGTTCAACGCCTGCACGCCGCCCTGGAGGAAAACCGCTTCAGGCTCCATGCCCAGGAAATCGCGCCGCTCAACGACGATGCCGCCGAAGCAGGTGCGCATATCGAGATTCTGCTGCGGTTGAACGACGAGGACGGCAACTTCGTCACCCCGCAAAGCTTCATTCCGGCCGCCGAGCGTTACGGCTTGATGCCGCTGATCGACCGTTGGGTGGTGCGCAACACGTTCCGCATCCTGGCGGCACGACTTGCCGATCCGCATATGGCACCAATTTCCACGTGTGCGATCAATCTTTCCGGCGCGAGTTTTGGCGACGAGACATTTCTCGGCTTCCTGCGCGAACAGTTCCTGGTCCACGGCATTTCGCCAAAGATGATCTGTCTCGAGATCACGGAGACCAGCGCCATCGCCAACCTCATCAGTGCCATGCGCTTCATTGCCGACCTGCGTGGACTGGGCTGCCGTTTCGCACTTGACGATTTCGGCTCGGGCATGTCGTCCTTCGCCTATCTGAAGCACCTGCCGGTCGACTACCTCAAGATCGACGGCGGCTTCGTCAAGGACATGCTGGAGGATCGCACCGACCATGCGATGGTCGAGATGATCCATCATATCGGCAAGGTGATGGGCAAACGCACCATCGCCGAATTCGTTGAAAGCGACGGCATTGTCGCGGCCCTGAAGAAAATCGGCGTCGACTACGCACAGGGCTACGGAATCGCCAGGCCACATCCATTTGACGCAACGACGGTACTGCTCGCTCAAGGCATCGCGCCATCCGCGAGCGGCAGCACCTATCCATGGGCCGATCTCGCGCCGAAAGTGCGCCGCAAGGCCAGCTAGGACAATCCTGAAACGTCGGGCGGACGGTCCGCCCGCTTCAGTTCAATTTGACCAGAACCACCCGGCGGTTCTTGGCGCGGCCGGTTTCATCGTCATTGCTGGCAACGGGCGCCATCATGCCGGCGCCTGCCGATGTCAGCCGCGCGGCGTCGATGCCGTATTTCGACACCAGCGCCGCCTTCACCGCTTGCGCGCGCCGCGACGAGAGGTCGAGATTGTAGTCGAAGGCGCCCTGGTTGTCCGTGTGGCCGACAACGATCACCGCCATCTTTGGCTCATTGGCCAGAAGCGTCGAAATCTCCTTCAGCGTCGGTCCGGATTCCGGCTTGATCTCTGCCTTGTCGGTGTCGAAGAAGATGCCATAGAGGGAAATGCTGCCGGTGGCGGTCAATGAATCCGCCATCTTGGCCGCTTCGACCACCACCATCTTCTTGTCGCGCGCCTTGGGCTCCAGCACTTGAACGACGGCGACGGTGCGGCCGTTGAGCGCCTTGCAGTAAAGATCGTCGGTCAAGGAATAGGTTTGCACCGTGACATAGGCGTCGCCACCATCTTGCGGCACCTTGGCCGAGAAGAAGCGCTGGTCGTTGATACCCGAGGCCAGGGCACAGGCGCCGTTGGAAAAAGCGGCATCCTTGAGATCGCTCTCGTGGAAGAAATACATCGTCAGGCTCATGTCGCCGCCACCACCGCTCGACGAACGGTCCGCGGCGCCGCCACATTCCTCCTTCTTGCACTCGAACAGGACCTCGCCGCCGGCTGCCTGGATCACGTCCTGGTAATTGCGCAGCACTTCAAGCGGCGAGCGCTCGGCCGGCAGAACATAGGCGATGCGGGTCAAGGCGCCTTCGGCCTCTGTCTTCTTTTCCGGAGCGAAAACACGATTGTTCATCGCGTCATGCGCGTCCGGGTCCGCGCTTGGCTTCAGCGGTGACAGCGGCACACTGAAGTCGGTGAAGGCGAGCTTCTGGTAGGAGACGATGAACGAGCCTTCATAGCGTTTGGCCAGATGATTGTCGGCAGCACCCTTGATATCGGCCTTCGGTACCGTCGCGTCGGCCGCGGCCAGTTGCAGCGTCAGGAGGAGCGACAGCCCCGCCAGGAAAAGCTTCGCCGCCGTCGTCGAGATTGCATGCATCGATCATCCCCCTCACGTGAATGGCCGATGCTTAGCAGAGCAGGCATGTCCAGTCGATGACGGGCCTCAGGCGACCCGCTCCAGCAGGATGGTTGGAGCGTCGTGATAAAGGGTCCGCGCAGCTTCGCTATAGCCGCACTTCCTGGCGACGTTGAGCGAAGCCGTATTTTCCGGATCGATGATGCAGACGGTTTTCGAGCGGCCAAATGTCTCCTCTCCCCAGGCGAGGACGCGGCTGACAATCTCCGTGGCGAGACCCGAACCATGCGCTGCCGGCGCAAGCGCCCATCCGGCCTCGGGAATGCCCTCGATCCGCGGCTCGATATCGCGCTTGAGGTCATGAAAACCTGCCTCGCCGATGAAACGGCCCGTCGCCTTCTCCTCGATCGCCCAGAAACCATATCCGAGCAGCGACCACAGGCCGGCGTGACGCAGAAAACGCATCCAGCTTTCTTCGCGCGTGCGAGGCTTGCCGCCGATGAAACGGGTGACGGTGGGATCGGCCCACATCGCCGTATAGGCGTCGAAATCCGCCAAACCATGTGCCCGCAGGATGGTCCGTTCCGTCTCGATGACAGGGACATTGCCGGCTTGCGGATTGCTCATGGAAAATACCTCGCTTATGCCGCCGAGGCGTAGCAGACGTTCGCAGCCGAGCTAGAGCCAAGGCGGCGCAAGTCATCTTCCAGACGGGGTTCCAGACAAGGAAAACCGCTCAGCCGCGCCAGGCCATGTTCATGTAGATGCCACCGCGTCGCAACTCGTCGAGCATCTGGTCGAGCCGCTTTTGCCTTGTATCCGGGCGCTTGGCGCGGGCAATCCAGCCGATGTAGTCATTCCTCTGGTCATCCGGGCGGGCCTCATAGGCCCCCATCAGGCCGTGTTCTGTCAGGGCGGCGCGGATCACATCCGGCATCGGGTTCAAGGCGCGTTTCAACTGGGTCATGTCGGGAAATTACTTTGGCAGGAGCTTACGTCAACGCCTCCGATGGCCAGGTACTGGCTATGGGAATTTTGCGCTACGGTGCTATTTTCACCGGCAGGCTGATTCAGCACCCGCCGACGCGCCATTCTGGACGCCGGCCGATGCCATCGAACCCAGGGGAACAGACATGGACACCACCGATCTCGTGCTGGCGATTGTCCATCATCTGCTGGTGTTTTCGCTCGCCGGGATCATCGGCGCCGAATTCGTGCTGATCCGCGGCGACTTGCCCGCCACGACGATCCGGCGGCTGGCCGGCATTGACCGACACTATGGCGCCATTGCCATGCTGATCATCATCGTCGGCATTGGCCGCGTCGTGTACGGGCTGAAGGGCTGGGAATTCTATGTCCACAACTGGGTGTTCTGGGCCAAGATGATCGCTTTCGGCATCGTCGGGCTGCTGTCGATCCAGCCGACCATCCGCTTCATTTCCTGGAACCGGCAAGCGCGCGCCAACCCCTCTTTCCTGGTGCCGGCAGCCGAGCTCGCTTCGGTGAAGACCTTTATCCGCGCCGAGGCCGCGGTCTTCCTGCTGATCCCGATCTTCGCAGCGGCGATGGCGCGCGGCTACGGGATCTGATTTTAGCTGGCGGCCGTTTCAAGCGGTTCGATCGGCACGAGTGGTGCGGCAATGCCCGCCGTCTTCTCGGCAGCCTTGCAAATGTCGGCGATGACGCAGGCCGGGCAATCCGGCTTGCGCGCCTTGCAGACATAGCGGCCATGCAGGATCAGCCAATGATGGGCATGGCGCATATATTCGTCTGGGATGATTTTCAGCAGGCCTTGTTCGACCTGCTCCGGCGTCTTGCCCGGCGCCAGTCCGAGCCGGTTGCCGATGCGGAAAATGTGTGTATCGACCGCCATCGTATGCTGGCCAAAGGCCATGTTGAGCACGACATTGGCGGTCTTGCGTCCCACGCCCGGCAATTTCACCAGTTGGTCGCGGTCATCAGGCACCTCGCCGCCATGGTCGCGGATCAGTGCTTCCGATAGTGCGATGACATTCTTGGCCTTGTTGCGCCACAGGCCGATGGTGCGGACGTGATCGCCGACCTTGGCTTCGCCGAGCGCCAGCATCTTTTGCGGCGTGTCGGCAATCTTGAACAGCGCCCGCGTCGCCTTGTTGACGCCAACGTCGGTTGCTTGCGCCGACAGTACCACCGCGACCAGCAGCGTGAAGGCGTTGACATGCTCCAGTTCGCCCTTCGGCTCCGGCCGCTGCACCGAAAAACGCCGGAAAATCTCGTGCACCTCGGCGGGGCTGTAGCGCGACGAGCGCCGCACCGGCCGGGGACGCGGCTTGGCGTTCGACCCGTCGCGCCGCCCGGGCAACAGCTCTTTTTTGGGCATGGAAGAATCTTTGGACTTGGGGCTCGCCATCCCCTTCCTATAATATCCCGGCATGAGCGATACAAACGCCTCTTTCCAGGCTGACGAACCATTCTTCCAGGCGCTGCTGACACCGCACCGGTCGCTGGGCAAGACCGGGTTTGCCGTGCTGATGGGCGCTCTTCTGTTCGGCTGGGTGGTAACCGGCGCATTCTTCCTGTCGCGTGGCGCCTGGCCGGTGTTCGGCTTCTTTGGCCTCGATGTGATCGCCGTCTATATTGCCTTCCGCGTCAACTATCGCGCCGCCCGGGCTCGCGAGGAGGTCTCGGTGTCGCGCACCAGCCTCGATATCCGCAAGACGGCCCCATCAGGGAAATCGGAAGCGCATAGCTTCAACCCGTTCTGGGCGCGCTTTTCGGTCGCCCGCCACGCCGAGATCGGCATCACCGGGATGACGGTGGAAGGCCAGGGCCAGCACGTGCCGATCGGCGGCTTCCTCAATCCCGACGATCGCGAGAGCTTCGCAACCGCCTTTTCGCGGGCCCTGGCGACCGCCAAGACGCGCTAGCCCGACGCCTCGGAACCGGCACCACAAACGGCTTTCGGATCTCGTGGGCGCCGGATGGAATGCAGCCAGCCCCAGCCGATTCTATCTGGGTAAGCGTGCGAAGAAGGCAAGTTTCGGGTGGCGATCGCCGCCCGAAGGGGCGATATTCCGCATCAAGGAGATCGTTCGATGAGCACACAGACAGCAATCCTCAAGGAGGACATCACGCCCGAAGGCAGCGACTACGAAATCGTGCGCCGCGCCATCGAGAAGATCAGTCTCGATTATCGTGACCAGCCATCGCTGGAAGAGTTGGCGGAAGAAGTCGGCGAGACGCCGACCGGGCTGCAGAAGCTGTTTACTCGCTGGGCCGGCCTGTCGCCCAAGGCGTTCCTGCAGGCCGTGACGCTCGACCATGCCCGAAAGCTGCTCGATTCCGGGATGCCGCTGCTTGAGACCTCGTTTGAATTGGGTATGTCCGGCCCTGGCCGGCTGCACGACCTGTTCGTTACCCATGAAGCGATGTCGCCTGGCGACTACAAGACGCGCGGCGCCGGGCTCACCATCCGCTATGGCTATCACACGTCGCCATTCGGCACCGCCTTGATCATGGCCACCGACCGCGGGCTTGCTGGCCTTGCCTTCAATGATCCGGGCGAGGAACGCGCGGCCTTCGCCGACATGTCCAGTCGCTGGCCGAACGCCATTTATGTCGAAGACATGGCCGCGACCGGTCCCTACGCCGCGCGTATTTTCGATCCGACACTGTGGCGTGCCGACCAACCGTTGCATGTCGTCATGATCGGTACCGACTTCCAGGTTCGCGTCTGGGAAGCGTTGCTGAAGATCCCCATGGGCAAGGCCAGCACCTATTCCTCGATTGCCGCCAGCATCGGCTCGCCGTCCGCCAGCCGCGCCGTCGGTGCCGCCAATGGCGCCAACCCGCTTTCCTTCGTGGTGCCGTGTCACCGCGCCATCGGCAAGTCCGGCGACCTCACCGGCTACCACTGGGGCCTGACCCGCAAGCGCGCCATCCTGGGTTGGGAAGCTGGCCAGGTCGCATCTTGAATATCGTTTTTCTGGTGTATTTTCTAGAAATAAATCAGCAACATCACGACAAGTATTATTTTATATATATTTTGCAGTGTACTAGAGCACAACCTCCTACAACCTTGAATTAACATTGATCTTTTAAAAGAGCGTAAAGAAGCAAGCCATCGAGTAACAGAAAATTAACTATGATGAGCCGATGATGATCTCAGGTTAGGTCGGATTTTCCGGTCTAACAGGAGGTCCCGATGAGATTTCTTCGCCTCGCCGCTGGAGCGGCTTTTCTGGTCGCCTGCATGGGCCAGACTGCATCGGCCACGACGCAAAATGTCGTCTTCAATGGCGTGATCACCGCGACCTGCACGCTTGTGGTCGTCACCAGTGGCACGATGACGGTCAGCCCGGACCTCCAGTCGCTGAGCTCCCACAACTCAGGCGGACTGCCTGGAACCGTGACGCTGACCACGACCGGCGGTGTGTCGCTCAGCGTGGATCCGGTCACCACAGTCACGGCGCCGGGAGCCGACACCACGTCCACCACATGGACGCCCACCTATTCCTCGGCCGGCGCGCACACCGTCGCCGAAACAGGTTCGACCACCAGCCTGAGCGCCCCGGGGGCGTCGCTCGTCTCGGTCAATCTTGTCGGCACCAAGGGCGGCAGCAACCGCTTCGCCGCCGGCAGCTATCAGGCAACGGTTACAGTGCGCTGTGAATAACACCCTCGGAGGGGTCCTTGAAACATGCTCTCAACCTGACGGCGGCGCTGGCCGTCGGCTTGCTGCCTGTTGCGGTCTCGGCCCAGTCGATGTCGCCGATGCGCGGCGAGGTCAACAGCTTCACCAACGCTTTCGCGGTCCGGGTGTTCCCGGCCAATCCCTACGACCTGAAAATCAAGGTCGAGGTTCATGTCTATGATCAGGATTTTCAGCCAGTGAATGCTCGGATCTCGCCTGATCGCTTCCAACTGGCGGGGCAGGCCTCCCGTCCGGTTCTTGTGGTCGTCCCGTTCGACGGCGCCACAGATCGTAAAGTGCGTATCTGTACCGAAAGCATCCCCTTTCCCAACGAACAGACGCAGATAAGGGCACAGATATGCGGAAAGTTTTTTGGGCACCACAAATCCTGACACTGACGCTTCTGCTTGCCGCGGCAGGCACGACTTCAACGCAGGCCCAGCAACAGGTCTACAATCTCAATCAGAATGAGAACGGCTTCAATTTGCCCGGCGTCACCTTGCCTCAGGGCCAGGACGAGGTCCACGCCGCCGACGGCACAACCTGCCGCTCGGCCGTCTCCGGCAGCGGCGCCTATGTCGACCTCGGCGTCATCAGAGGCAACAATCAGTCGGACAACGGCGTCGCCACCTACGGCCGCGTGGTGATCCCGATCGGCCGGCAGCCGAAACGCGTCGATTGCGGGCGCCTCTACGAGCTTGAGGTCGAGCGCCTGCAGCTGGAATTGAAACTCCTCAAAATGGGCCTCGGTGGAGACGGTCAGACGGCGAGCGTTACCGCCGCCGCTCCAGCGCCCGCATCAGCCGGATGGGCCAACGAAGGCTGGAGCCTCAGAACCGGAAATGGCGATGCCAAGAAAAAGAAGAAGAAATAGCCGCACGCTGCTTGCGATGGCGGCACTTGCCAGCCTCAGCCAGCCGGCGCCGGCCGCGATCATCGGCACCTGCACAATCGTGGTCGGCCCATCGGGAACGATGAAAGCAAATGCCGCCATCAACATCTTGGGATCCAAGCAGGCCGGCGGGCAAAGCGCGACCGCTACCATCACCTCAAGCTCCTTGCTCTGCAGCTTGCTCAACCTGCTCGACTGCTATTCCGTGTCCGCACCTGCACCCGCCGCATTCACTTCCGCACCAAGCGGCGGCGGCACCAATGTCACCTTCAGCACCGTCTACCGCCTCGATGGCACTGGCGCCGACACCAACGGAAGCGTGCCGCAACGGGTCGCCAACGGCACCCACCCTATCCAGGTCGACCTCACCGCCACCAAGTCGAGCGGCGTCTATCCCGCCGGCAGCTATCAAGGCACGGTGACCATACGCTGCGAATGATGGCATAGCGGCAAACCACATTCGACATCTGGCAAGCCGTGGCCTTCCGGGGTAGCTTCCCCGCGCAAATCCAGCGGGAGGCATTTCTTGATTATCGTAGTCGGCTCGATCAACCTCGACCTCATCGCCAATGTCGACCGCTTGCCGAGCCCCGGCGAGACGGTTCGCGGCTCGGCCTTTGTCACCGCACCGGGCGGCAAGGGCGCCAATCAGGCGCTGGCCGCCGCCCGCGCCGGAGCGGCGGTGCGCATGGTCGGAGCCGTCGGCAAGGATAGCTTTGCCGCCGAGGCACTGTCGCTGCTGCGCGACGGCCGGGTCGACCTTTCGGGCGTCGCCGAGACATTCGCCTCCACCGGCACGGCGCTGATCATGGTCGGCGACGACGGCGAGAACGTAATTGCCGTGGTGCCCGGCGCCAACGCATCGGTCCTGCCCGGCGACCTTTCCAAGGCCTTCCTGGCGAAGGGCGATGTGGTCCTGCTGCAGCATGAGATCCCGCTTGCAACCGTCGACGCGGCACTTGAGGCGGCTGCGGCTGCGGGCGCCATCACCGTGCTCAATACGGCACCCTTCCAAGCCGAGGCAGCCGGCTTTCTCGGCAAAGCAGACTATGCCGTCGCCAACGAAACCGAATTCGACCTCTACGGCGAGGCACTGTCGCTGAGCGGCCGAGACCGTCCAGCGCGGATGCGCGACTTTGCCGCCAGGACCGGCCGCACCATCGTCGTCACGCTCGGTGGCGATGGCGTGCTGGCCGCGACGCCGAGCGATTTCCTGACCATTCCAGCGATCAAGATCACGCCTGTCGACACAGTCGGCGCCGGCGACACGTTCTGTGGCTATTTCGCCGCCGGCCTGTCATCCGGGCTGGCGCTCGACAAGGCGCTGGCGCGCGCCGCCGCGGCCGGATCTCTGGCCTGTCTGAAGCCCGGCGCCCAGCCGGCGATCCCGCTGGCCAAGGACGTCGACCAGGCGCTGTTGAAATCCAACTGAGATGACGATCATGCGCCCTCGGACGAAGCACGCCGTACCGGCTGCCAGTGACATCTGCCGTCTCTCCGCCGTCGAACTCGCCGGCAGGATCAAACGAAAAGACCTTTCGGTGCGCGAGGTGGTGGCGGCCTTCCTGGACCGCATCGAGACGGTCAATCCTCTGGTCAACGCCATCGTCTCGTTGCGCGACCGCGCCGATATCCTGCGTGAGGCCGATGCGGCCGATGGCCGTCAGCCGGATGCAGAGACCGGCCCGCTGTTCGGCTTGCCGATCGCGGTCAAGGATCTCGCAATGACCAAGGGGCTCAGGACCTCGTTCGGGTCGCCGATCTTCGCTGATTTCACGCCGCCCGAGGACGATTTCTTCGTCGAACGCATGCGCAAGGCCGGAGCCATCATCATTGGCAAGACCAATGTCCCCGAATTCGGGCTTGGCTCCAACACCTACAACACTGTGTTCGGCCCGACGCTGAACGCTTTCGATCCCGCGCTCACCGCCGGCGGTTCGAGCGGCGGGGCCGCCGTGGCGCTGGCGCTCGACATGGTGCCTGTCGCCGATGGCAGCGACTTCGGCGGCTCCCTGCGCAACCCGGCCGGCTGGAACAATGTCTATGGCTTTCGCCCTTCACAGGGGCTTGTCCCTGGCGGCCCTGATGTCGAGGTGTTTCATGCGCAGATGGGCGTCGAAGGGCCGATGGGCCGCAATGTCCGCGACATGGCGCTGCTGCTCGATGTACAGTCGGGCTATCATCCCCACGCGCCGCTATCCTACGACAAGCAAGGTTCATTCCTCGCGGGGCTGGAGACAGGTCCAAGCGGCGGCCGCATCGCCTGGCTCGGCGACCTCGGTGGCCATCTGCCGGTTGAACCGGGTATTCTGGAATTGTGCGAGGCGGCCCTGCACCGGTTTGAGGCCGTTTCCTTCGTGACCGAGCCCCTGCTGCCGGATTTCGATTTCGAAGCGCTGTGGCAGGCCTTCGTGACACTGCGGCAGGCCAGCAGCGGCTGTGCGCTCAAGGTGCACTATGACGAGCCTTCGAAACGCGGCCTGCTGAAGCCCGAGGCTATCTGGGAGGTCGAAGCCGCGATGCGTCTCACGGCGCCGCAGATCCGGGCCGCCTCCGTTATCCGCTCGTCCTGGCATCGTGCGCTGCTGTCGCTCTTCGACCGCTTCGATCTGATCGCTTTGCCAACCGCGCAGGTGTTTCCTTTCGCGGTCGGCACGCCTTGGCCACGCGAGGTCGCCGGCCGGACGATGGACAGCTACCATCGCTGGATGCAGGTTTCGGCATTCGCCACGATGGGCGGCTGTCCGGCCGTCAACGTGCCCGTTGGCTTCGACGATCAGGGCCGGCCGATGGGCATGCAATTAATCGGACGGCCGCGCGGCGATCCTGCCGTGCTGAGCGCGGCAGCCGCCTACGAAGCGATTTTACCGTGGCAAGCCGGCGCCTGAACCAGGCGAAGGTTGCGGCATTCGTGTCGGCTTGCGCCGGCATCCTTGTCATGCATTGATTGTCGCCAACCGCGCCGCGCAGTCGGCATTGTGAGGGAAATCATGTCGCTCGAACTCTACGCCGCCTATGTCCTTGCCTGCATCGTCATCATCCTGGTCCCCGGGCCGACGGTCACGCTGATCATCGCCAACAGCATTCGTCATGGCTCCCGTGCCGGTCTTGCCAATGTCGCCGGCACGCAGGCTGGGCTCGCCATCATGATCGCTGTCGTCGGCATCGGCCTGACCTCGCTGATCGCGGGCATGGGCCACTGGTTCGAATGGGTCAGGCTGATCGGCGCCGCCTACCTGATCTGGATGGGCGTGCAGATGTTCCGCTCGAAAGGCACGCTGAATGCCGACGGATCGCCGCGCAGACCACGCGGCGGCTTCTTCCTGCAAGGCCTGCTGGTGGCGCTGAGCAATCCCAAGACGCTGATCTTCTTCGGCGCTTTCTTTCCGCAGTTCATCTCACCGACCGGCAACTACCCGCTGCAGATCGCTATCATGGGCCTGACGGCCATGATCTTCGCCGCCATGTCGGATTCGACCTACGCGCTCGCCGCCGGCCGCGCCGGGCGCCTGCTGTCGGCCAGCCGCATCAAGCTGTTGTCCCGGATCAGCGGCAGCTTCATGATCGGCGGCGGCCTGTGGCTGGCGTTTTCAAGATCGAAGTAACGCCTTTCCTTCTCCCCTTGTGGGAGAAGGTGGATCGGCGCATAGCGCCGAGACGGTTGAGGGGTGTTCCAGCGAAGTTAGACGGTGGTGTTTCCTGGAACACCCCTCATCCGACCTCGCTTCGCGAGGCCACCTTCTCCCTCAAGGGGAGAAGGTAAAAAGGCGCCCTAAAGCCGCCCCAGCCTCTCCACCAGCAGCGCGAAGAAGGCGTCATGGTCGATGTCACGCATCACCATGGCGTTCTTCGACCGCTTGGTCACACCCCACCAATCGATGACGGTCATGCCCATGGTCAGTTCCGAGCTGGTTTCCACGCTGACATTGCAGTTGCGCCCCTTGAACAGCTCTGGCTTCAGGAGATAGGCGATGACGCAAGGGTCGTGCAGCGGCCCGCCGTCGGTTCCGTATTTTTCCTCGTCGTAGCGCTCGAAGAATTCGAGCATATCGGCGGTGGCGGTGCCGACCTTGGTGCCGAGCTTGCGGAAGGCCTCGATGCGCTTGGAGGTGGTCAGTGCCTTGTGGGTGACATCGAGCGGCATCATCACGATCGGGATGCCGGACTTCAGCACCACGTCGGCGGCGTGCGGATCGACATAGATGTTGAACTCGGCCGCCGGGGTGACGTTGCCGCCTTCAAAGAAGCCGCCGCCCATCAGCACGATTTCCTTGATGCGCGGCGCGATCTTCGGCTCGCGGATCAGCGCCAGCGCGATGTTGGTGAGCGGCCCGAGCGGGCAAAGCGTGATGGTGCCGCTCTCCTCGCGCATCAACGTCTCAACAAGGAAATCGACAGCGTACTGGTCCTGCAGCTTCATTGTCGGCTCCGGCAATTGCGGCCCGTTGAGGCCTGTCTTGCCGTGCACTTCCTCGGCGGTGACCGGTTCACGCATCAACGGCCGGATGGCGCCTGCATAGACCTTGATGTCGGGGCGGCCGGCCAGTTCGCAGATCTTGCGCGCATTCTTTTCGGTGAGCTTCAGCGGCACGTTGCCGGCAACCGCTGATATGCCGACGATCTCAAGTTCGGCACTGCCCAGCGCCAGCAATATGGCAACGGCATCATCCTGGCCGGGATCCGTGTCGATGATGATCTTGCGTGATTGGGGCATTTCAATTCCTTGGTTTTGCGAGTCTTTTTGGGCAGGTATCGGGGCGGGTTCATTGATGGCTTGAACTTGGTCGCGGGGCGGACCATATCAACACCACAGGGAAAAATGCCATCCGGGTTTTTCCACTTTATGTCGCTCTTGAGAGGACAGTGTAACATGAGCCGAATGACGCCATTTTCCAGCCCGCTTCTCCTTGGTTTCGATGCCATGGAAAAAACGCTGGAGCGTCTGGCGAAGTCGGGTGACAGCTACCCTCCCTACAACATCGAACGCCTCAGCGGCGACGACGGCAAGACCGAAAGGTTGCGCATCACACTGGCTGTCGCCGGTTTCGCTGAGAGCGACCTTGATGTCACCACGGAAGAAAACCAGCTGGTCGTGCGCGGCCGTCAGACCGACGACACCGAGCGCGAATTCCTCCACCGCGGCATCGCCGCACGCCAGTTCCAGCGCTGTTTCGTGCTGGCCGACGGCATGCGGGTTATCGCGGCGGAACTGAAGAACGGCCTTTTGTCGATCGATCTCGATCGGCCCGAGTCCGAACGGCTGGTACGGAAAATAAACATATCGGTGAAAGACTGACCTTTACCACCGCATCAGCCGGGAAATCCGTACCGGTTTTTCGATAGCACGATGCGGCAAATCGAATGGCTCTCATGCAGGATGGCCCTGAGCGGCATCCTTGCGCCAAGGAGGCTTGAAATGACCAGAACTGAAGAAAATATCACCATGACCAGCGGCGAATTCGCCCATCTCGGTGAAGGCTCGGTGGCCTATCTGCGCAAGGTCTCGAGCGATGAATTGCTCGGCCGTTTCCCAAATCTCGGTGAAATCGCCCCCGGCATGGAACTGTGGGCGCTGTTTGCCGCCAACGGCCAGCCGATCCTGCTTTCGGACGCGCGTGACCGCGCGTTGGCCGGTGCCATGGAAAACGACCTGACCACGGTCGCGATTCACTAAAACACGTCCCTCCGGATACGCAAAGGGCCGCCCATAGCGGCCCTTGCAGGGATAGTAATCTACAAACAGCTTCAGGCCGCGTGCGAGGCCTGTGTGTCCGACAAAAGTGCGTGAATGGCCACGGCATCGCGCGTGCCCCTGATCTTGGCCACCGTGTCGGCGTCGCGCAGCACCCGTGCGATGCGCGACAGGGCCTTGAGATGATCGGCGCCGGCACCCTCGGGCGCCAGAAGCAGAAACACCAGGTCAACTGGCTGGTCGTCCAGCGCCTCGAAATCGACCGGCGTCTCCAGCCGGGCGAAAACGCCGGCGATCCGCTTCACGCCGGCCAGTTTGCCGTGCGGAATAGCGATTCCGTTGCCGACGCCCGTCGAGCCAAGCCGCTCGCGCTGCAGGATTGTATCGAACACTTCACGTTCCGGAATGCCTGAAATCGCTGCTGCCCTTTCGGACAGCAGTTGCAGAAGCTGCTTTTTGGAGTTCGCCTTCAACGCCGGCAATATCGCCGGAACGTTGATAAGATCGCTCAGATCCATGCTTGAAAATCCTTGTTCGCCTGCCGTCACCAGTCCCCACCCCTCGTGCGGCTGGTTTTTTATCCCTGTGCGACTTTGGTCGTGGACGGATCGATCCAGCCGATGTTCCCATCGGGCCGGCGATAGACGATGTTGAGATGGTCGTTTCCAGCGTTGCGGAAGACGAAGACCGGGCTGTCCTTGGTGTCGAGTTCGATCACCGCGGATGCCACCGACATGGTCTTCAGAACCATGGTTGATTCGGCGACGATAGCCGGCGCGAAATTCTCCGGGATCTCCTCGTCGTCGTCCGCGAGCGGCGCCATCACCGTGTAGGCGATGTCGGTCGGCTCGCCGTTGGCGGAGCCCAGATTGTGTGACTTCAGCCGCCGCTTGTAGCGCCTCAGCCGGGTCTCGAGGCGATCCGCCGCCGCCTCGAAGGCAAGCGTCGGGTCCTGGGCATCGCCGGTCGCCTGCAGCGAAGTGCCGGAATCCAGCCGGATCATGCAATCCGCCGAATAGCGCGAGCCCGATTTGATGACGGTGACGTGTCCGGCGAAGCCGCGATCGAAATATTTCCCGATCGCTTCACCGACACGATCGTTGATGCGTGTCCGGAACGCATCGCCGATATCCATGTGTTTTCCCGATATGCGCAAATTCATCTGAAAACTGACCTTCCTTGCTCAGGCTTCAAACTCGCCAGAGTTTATACTCGTGATCCGTGCGCACAAGCTTTGCGGCGTCACTCGCGCCGATTTAAATCCGAACTTTCCGATTGATCACAGGCCGCCCTTTTGGGCCGTCCCGAGGCCAACGTCGTGACGGACCATCCGCATGCGGGCATCAGCCCGTCTCATGCGGGCGGGCTTCTAGCCACTTCACCGCGGCTTGTCAATGAAGCTCAAAAGCCGTGGAAAATCAGAACGGGTTCAGCGCCCGGCACTGGCACGCGCGCGCTTTTCACGCCGGCGCTGCACCGAGGAGGGAATATTCATGCCTTCCCGATACTTGGCGACAGTGCGCCTGGCGATATCGACGCCACTTTCCTTCAGCATGTCGACGATCGCGTCATCGGAAAGCACATCGACGGGCTTCTCCTCATCGATCATCTGTTTGATGCGGTCGCGCACCGCTTCCGACGAATGTGCATCGCCGCCGCCTGACGCGGCGATCGACGCGGTGAAGAAATAGCGCAACTCGAACACACCGCGCGGCGTCAGCATGTATTTGTTCGCTGTCACCCGGCTGACCGTCGATTCGTGCATGCCGATGGCGTCGGCCACCATGCGCAGGTTGAGTGGCTTCAGTTGCCGCACGCCATGGACGAGGAACGCATCCTGCTGGCGCACGATTTCGGAAGCGACCTTGAGGATGGTCTTGGCCCGCTGGTCGAGGCTGCGCGTCAGCCAGTTGGCGTTTTGCAGGCATTCGGCCAGAAAATCCTTCTCCGCCTGGTTCTTCGCATGCGGAGAAACCTGGGCGAAATAGATATGATCGACCAGCACGCGCGGCAGCGTTTCGGCATTGAGCTCGATCGTCCAGCTGCCGTCATTGGCTGCACGCACCTCGACATCGGCGACCACCGCATCGCTGGCGCCGCCCGAAAATGCCGTTCCGGGGCGCGGATCCAGCGCCCGAATCTCGGCCAGCATGTCGAGCAGGTCCTCCTCGTCGACGCCGCAGATCCGCTTCAGCGTCTGGAAATCGCGCCGTGCCAGGAGTTCGAGATTGGCGACCAGCGCCTTCATCGCCGGATCAAGACGGTCCCGCCCGGCAAGCTGCAGCGACAGGCATTCGGCAAGGTCTCGGGCAAAGATGCCGGCTGGTTCAAAGGTCTGGCACACCGCCAGCGCCTTGTTGACGGCAGCAGCGTCGGTGCCGAGGCGTGCAGCGATCTCGTCCATGTCGGCGCGCATGTAACCGGCTTCGTCAAGACCATCGGCAAGCTCACCGGCGATCAGGCGCGCCGCGGGGTCGGCGAAGGCAAGCGCGACCTGTTCGCCGACATGATCGCGCAGCGTGATTGCCGCGGCCGCCATGTCGCCGGCGTCAAAACCCTCGGACGAGGCCCCTGAGCCATTCCCGGATGCCGACTTCCATTGCGCCGTCAGGTCGGGGCCGAGGCGCTCGCTGGTGCCAGGATCGTCTGGAAACAGGTTCTCCAGTGACGTATCGAGCTTTTCAGAGATCGCCTCGGCGCTCCACTGCGTCTCATTTTCAAACCAGTCGCCGTCGGCAGCCGCCCGCGGCGCCTCATCGGCCTTCTGCGCCTGGTCGCTGACGGCGTCTTCCTGCGGTTCGGCCCGCTCCAGCAGCGGATTGCGCTCGATCTCGTCGTCGATGAAATGCTCAAGCTCGGCATGGGTGAACTGCAGCAGCCGAATCGACTGCATCAGCTGCGGCGTCATCACCAGCGACTGCGATTGTCGTAGCTGTAATTTCGCCGCCAACGCCATGGCTTGGTTCAAACGCCTCCTCTGCGCATCCAGGCTGCCGAAAAATTCAGCAACCGGGCATAGAAACTGGCCCGGCTTTTGCTTGTCAAGGCAATGACTAGCAAAAGCGGCTTACCGGAGCGTTAGCCGCGGGCAAAATCGCAGAAATCGGGACGGGGCGCGCTAAAATCGCGTCTACAGGCCGTTTCACGCCTAGAGCGTGAAACCTTCGCCGAGATAAAGCCGCCGGACGTCAGGATTGGCGACCACTTCGTCAGCCCGGCCATGGGTCAGCACCTGGCCGGCATGAATGATATAGGCACGATCGATCAGGCCGAGCGTCTCGCGGACATTGTGATCGGTGATGAGCACGCCAATGCCGCGCGCCGTCAGGTGACGCACCAATTGCTGGATATCGGCGACGGCGATTGGATCGATGCCGGCAAACGGCTCGTCGAGCAGCATGTAGGCCGGGCGGGTCGCCAGAGCGCGCGCGATCTCCAGACGTCGCCGCTCACCGCCGGACAGCGACATGGACGGCGCCTTGCGCAGGTGGCTGATGTGGAACTCCTCGAGCAGTTCGTCGAGATTGCGCTCGCGCTCCTTGCGGCTTTTTTCGACCACCTCGAGCACAGCGCGGATGTTCTGCTCGACATTCAGGCCGCGAAAGATCGAGGCTTCCTGCGGCAGATAGCCGATACCGAGCCGCGCACGCCTGTACATCGGCATCGCGGTGACGTCGAAGCCGTCGATCTCGATCGTGCCCTCGTCGACCGGCACAAGGCCGGTGACCATGTAGAAGCAGGTCGTCTTGCCGGCGCCATTGGGACCAAGCAGGCCCACGGCTTCGCCGGCGCGCACCCCAATGGTGACGCCGCTGACAACCTTGCGCCCCTTGTAGCTTTTGGTCAGGCCTTTCGCGATCAAGGTTCCTTTGAACTTTGCCGCATCGACTGTGACCGTGGCCGGCGCCGAAAGCTTGCTGGCGGCTCGTCCCGAAAGACGCGCCGTCAGCGACGACAGACTGGCCATCAGGGTTTCGCCGTGCCCGATTTCGGTGGCGGCGTGATCGACATCACGACGCGGCCGCCGGAGCATGGATCAACCTGCGCCAGCCCGGTCTTCATCTGCACGGTGAGCTTGCAGCCGGTCAAGATATTGTCATTCTGCGTCAGAACGACCTGCTTGCCCGAAAGCACCAGGACCTGGCTTTTCATGTCGAAGCTGCCGCTGTCGCCGGTCGCGACCTGCGCATCCGACTTGATGTAAACCTTGTCGGAAATCTCCAGGTGATCGATATTGGCCGAGCCGGTCATCGCCGCACCGGCGGCTTCCGTGCCCTTGGCCGCGGCATTGGGATCCTTGACATAATAGACCATCATCTTGCCGGCCTTCAGCATTGTCGGCCCCTGAACGACGGTGACATTGCCGGTGAAGACAGCGACATTGTCCGCTTGGCGGACTTCCAGTTTGTCGCTTTCAATCTGGATCGGCTTGTCGCCGGACAGTTTGAGGCCAGACACCTGGCTGGTGGCGCCGGACTGCGCCAATGACGGCACCAGTCCAAGCAGCAGCAACACCGAAGTTGCAGCCGCTAGCCGCGTCGAACTACTGAGCCGCATTGGTTTCTCCGCTTTTTCCCTCGGCCGCCTTCAGGGCGGCGGGATCGATATTGACGCGCACTTTGTTCTCGAAAATCAGAATCTTGCCGTTGTCCTGAACCGACATCGAATCCGCCGTGATCCGAGACCCGCCACGGCCGACATCAACGGGATCATCCGTCTTCATAGTGCCTTTGCCCATGTCGAGGAAGACGGATTTGAACTTGGCTTCCATACCGTCGGTAGTGGTGATGATGACATCGCTGGTCAGCTTCATCGTATTGCCGTCGCGATTGTAGGTGCCGCGCGAAGCCTTGATCGCCGCGATATTGTCGAGCGAGATCGGCACCTTGGCGTCGATGCCCTCGAGTTCGATGATACCTTGCGTGCTGACATCCTGAATGGCGCGCAGCGCGGTCATGGAATAGGGCTGCTTCTGCTTGGTGAAACCGTTCAGTTTGGAATTAACCATCACCAGTTTGCCATTGGAAAAGGCGGTGCCTTCGGCCTGGACCGGCGCCGGAGCCGGGGCCGCGAGATAAGAATAGACCGGAAAGGCAACGACGATCAGCGCGGCGGCGAGCGGAACCGCCAGCTTCAGAATGCGGACGCGGCGCGAATGACGCTGCGCACGGTCGAACGCCTCGACCCGCGCCTGGCCATCCACCGGGGAGACCAACTCCATCTCGGGGCTGGTCGGTTCGATCGGTCGCGCTAACATCACTGCTTTCTTATATAAGTTGCCCGTAAACTCTTGCCCGCCGGGCACCGCCTATAGGTGGTACACCAACGCCCTCGCGCAAGCACAAGCCGAGGAAAACCGCAAAAATGTGACCGTTGCTGTTGTACAAATCAAATCGGCATCAGCACAACAGCCTGTATCTCATACCAGATGCCGGTGGACAGTAACAATTTTTTCACTGCCAAGACCGGGCCGGCTGGTCAGGAAACCGGTAGCGGGGGGAAGGCGCATGCTTTAAAAGCGTCAGCTCCCACCGACTGTGAGGCTTACCATGGCACTGAGAGCCGACGACCTGATCGACCGCCGCCGCTTGCGGCGCAAACTGACATTCTGGCGCATTGCCGCGATCGGCATCGTCGCGCTCGGGCTGATCGGCCTCGCGGCCTGGATGTATGGCGACGATTACGCCGGCTCCTCGGTCAGTCATATCGCCAAGGTCCGGATCGAAGGCACCATCACCGAGGATGAAGAGCTGATCAAGCGGCTGGAGAGCATCCGCCAGTCCTCGAACGTGAAGGGTGTGATCCTGTCCATCGATTCGCCCGGCGGCACCACCGTCGGCGGTGAATCAATCTATGAGGAAGTGCGCAAACTGGCAGCCGACAAGCCGGTTGTCGCGGAGGTCGGCACGCTCGCCGCTTCGGCTGGCTATATGATCGCAACCGCCGCCGACCACATCGTTGCCCGCAAGACCTCGATCGTCGGTTCAATTGGCGTGCTGATCCAGTACCCTGATGTCAGCGGCCTCATGGACAAGCTGGGCATCAAGCTCGAGGAAGTGAAATCCTCGCCATTGAAAGCCTCGCCCTCGCCTTTCAAGCCGACCAACGATGATGAGCGCGCCATGGTGCGCAAGCTCATCCTCGACAGCTACGACTGGTTCGTCGGCATCGTCGCCGAACGCCGCAAGATGACCCGCGAGCAAACATTGGTGCTCGCCGACGGCTCGATCTTCACCGGCCGCCAGGGTGTCGCCAACGGCCTGATCGACGCCGTCGGCGGCGAGAAGGAGGCCATTGACTGGCTGGCAACCAAGGGCGTCGATGCCAAGCTCAAGGTCGTGGAATGGAAGAATACCGAAAAGCGAGGCGGTTTCCTGTTCTCCAAGGCAATGGCGCAAACGATTGGCAGCGCGCTAGGCTTGCCGGCCTACAGCGGCGATGTCATTCAGGAACTGGGTGCCGACCGCTTGTTTCTTGACGGTCTCGTTTCCGTCTGGCACCCTTGAGTTGCCGTTTGGGGCGAGCGAAAAAACAAATAAAATCATCCTCATAATTTTGACCGCACTGCTTTCACGGGGATCCTTCTGATGATCAAGTCCGAACTTGTGCAGATTATTGCCACGCGCAATCCGCATCTTTTCCTGCGCGACGTCGAAAACATTGTCGGCGCGATCTTCGACGAGATCACCGATGCCTTGGCCGAGGGCAACCGGGTCGAACTGCGAGGCTTCGGGGCTTTTTCGGTGAAGAACCGCCCTGCCCGCACCGGACGCAATCCGCGCACCGGTGAATCCGTCGAGGTCGAAGAGAAATGGGTGCCGTTCTTCAAGACCGGCAAGGAGTTGCGCGAAAGGCTGAACGGAGGAAAGTAGGCGAAGCCTGCTTCCAACGGAAACCATCATGCTCAATCGTTTCGTGCTTATCGTCGTCTTCGTGCCGCTGGCCGTCATCCTGATCGCGCTGGCCGTCGCCAATCGCGAATTGGTGGCCTTCACGCTGGACCCGTTCAACCCCGGCAATCCGGCGCTGACGCTGACCTTGCCGCTGTTCATCTTCCTGTTTCTGGCGCTCGCCATCGGCATGATCGTCGGCAGCCTGGCAACCTGGGTCAAACAGGGCCGCTATCGCAAGCTTGCGCGCCAGCGCGGCGTCGAGGCGGAGAACCTGCGCCAGGCGGTCAGCCGCACTCCCGCCACGCCGCAAGGCCCCACCTTGCCAAAACCAACCAGCTGAGCTGGTTGGCATTTTTCTTTCCACGGAGCTTGCCATGCAGACCATTTCGGCCGCTGAGGTCGACCGCGCGCTGACCTTTCCCGCGCTGGTCGAGACGCTGCGCACTGCTTTTCGTGATGGCGCGGTGCAGCCCGTCCGGCATCACCACGCGGTCGAACGTCCCGACGGCGCGGAATCCACGCTGCTGCTGATGCCGGCCTGGACCGATTTCAATGCCGCCGGCACGTCGTCTGGCGGCCATATCGGCGTCAAGATCGTCACTGTCTCACCTGACAACAATGCCATCGGCAAACCGGCGGTGATGGGGCTTTACCTGCTGCTCAACGGCGTGACCGGCGAGCCCGAGGCGCTGATCGACGGGCAGCGGCTGACGCAGTGGCGCACGGCCTGTGCTTCGGCGCTCGCTGCTTCCTATCTGGCGCGCGAGGATGCCTCGCGGCTGCTGGTGGTCGGCGCCGGTGCCTTGTCGCCTTTCCTCGCCAAGGCCCACTCGGCGGTGCGGCCGATCAAGACCATCCGCATCTGGAACCGCACCCCCGCCAATGCCGAAAAGGTCGCGGTCGACCTGCGCGCCGAAGGCTTTGCGGCCAGCGCCGCGCATGACCTCGACGCGGAGCTTGCCGAGGCCGACATCGTCTCCTCGGCGACCATCACCACCACGCCATTGATCCGGGGCGCGCTGTTGCGGCCAGGAACCCATGTCGACCTTGTTGGCGGGTTCACGCCGACGATGCGTGAAAGCGATGACGATGCCATCACCCGCGCCCGGGTTTTTGTCGACACCCGCGCCGG
>JBDSLV010000367.1:0-11513 GCA_039916205.1 Mesorhizobium sp.
AATTATTCGGGGCGGCGTCCCCACCGCTTGTCGGCGGCCTTCTTGGCGATCTCGGCGCGCCGCTCTGGGGTCATGTTCTCTGCGCGCTTCTTTCCGCCCTTGGCTCCTAGAGCCTTTGCAGCGGGGTCTTTGCCGTCGTCAACGATGGTGTCGTCTTCCTCGCCTGTCGCAATGCGCATGACGCGGACGGCATTGCCGATCACATCGGCGGGGCGCTTCTGGCCTTTAGGTCCGGTTGGCATTCAACCATCCTTTCGGGCCAGTGCCATCGTGCCAGAGCCTTAGGGCGTATTCTTCCGGGGTCATCTCGCTTATCCGGCTAGTGCGCTTAACAAGGCCTGCGAGTTCGGCCTTGGCGTAGCCAGCGATAAGCGCGTCGCGGTTGAGGCCGAGTTCGGCCACAAGCTTGCGCATATAGTCCCTTTGTCCGAATGTAGGGTTGTCTGCCATCGTCCTATCCATGCTTTCCGCTAAGCATATAGGCGCTTTCGCCTTTGCGGGCAAACCGAGGATAGGCCGTCAAATTTCAAACTGAGACACTACCTGACTGTCTGTTGCCTTCCAGATGCAAAGGGCGCACGCTAGGTGGCGCACTTACCGTCGGGACCGAACCCCTGTAGCCCAGTTGGCCGCGCAGCGCGGAACTTCGGCCTTAGTCGCCAATGCATGCAATCGCGGATCGCGAACCGAGTGCATAGGAAAGGAGCCACCCATGTCCCCAGCACCGAATCAAGAAAGCGTCACCAAAAGTCTATATGCGGTCTCGCCTGCTCAGAATCATTCAAAGATAATTAAGTTCACGAGTGAGGCCGCTAAGGGTGAGCCTGCTGAGGTAGACACCTCGGTGGAAATCTTCTGCGACAATGGCAGATGGTATTGCCATGTTTGTCGAGAAGGTGCGAAGACGCGACCGATGGGTCCGTATACAAAACACCAAGCCGAACAGGTCCAGGATGCGCAGGAAGTTGATCGCGAAAATGGGGTCCGCTAGGCTGATCTTCGAGGCGACACGGAAAGGTTAGGGCCGCCAACTTTTCACACGTCGCTGCAAAGCAAGCGCAAAGCCCAGCCGGACTGAATGATGATTGAAGACCTTTTTGTCCGCAACAAAATTTGGTCAGACGAACGTAAGGCCGAAAGGGTTGACTATTTTCAACGTCTTTCGAACTTGCAAAGTCCCGAATATCTGTGGATCGGCTGCTCTGATAGTCGCGTACCAGCCAATGTGATTGCCGGGTTGGAACCCGGCGAGGTTTTTGTGCGTCGCAACGTCGCCAACCTCATCCATCCCACCGATCTGAATATGCTCTCCGTCGTCGAATATGCTGTAAATCAACTCGGCGTGCGGCACATCATCGTTTGCGGGCACTATGGCTGCGGTGGCATCCGTGCCGCTGTAAGCGGCAGACGTCTGGGCCTTATCGATCATTGACTGCAGCCAATCAAAGATGTTGCCGAGGCCGCATTCGAATCCCGAAAGTGTGGTATCTGGAGCGACAAGGATATTGACCGGCTCTGCGAATGCTCAGTCGCTTCCCAAGTGAAACGTCTTGCGCGCACGCCGATCCTGCATGCGGCATGGAGGTCAAATAAGAACGTATCAATCCATGGTTGGATATATGGATTGAAGGACGGTTTGCCCTATGACTTGAACTGTACCATAGCCAGCAACCAGGATATCTGGATTCGCTGAGCTAGGGCACGTACCCGTTCGTGGCCACGATCTTAGCAGGCAGACAGCGCGAAATTTCAAACCAGCGGCAACCTGACGCCTGCTTGGCTTCTCCCCAGCTCTCCGTCCTGACGCTCCTCTCCTTGCCGGCAACCACGACAAGGTACTGCCGTCCGTCGGCGCCCCTGTAGGTCGACGGCGTCGCCTGGCCGCCCGCAGGCAACCGTCGCGCCAGATTTCAGCGGCGGTCTTCAGGTCATAGCCGCGGATATAATAGTCGAGTGTGCCATTGAGAAAGGCCACGATCGGACCGCCGATACCGGACACCCCCATTTCGAATGGCAGAAGGATCGGCGACAGGTCGCGCACGGTGCCGTTGACATGCTTGTAGACGACCTTGCCGGTGGTCAGGTCGACGCAGGCGACGTAGCCCCAGGGCGGCGACTGGCATGGCATGCCGAGCGGAGACAGAAAGGCGCCCATTTTTCTGACCGAATTAACGCAACATCGTCCGGAAGATCGGATCATTTCACTCGACAAGAATGCGAACCTCCCGCGCAACTTCGACGAAAGCATCTCTTGCGACGTCGGCTGAAATCCCACCGTTCATGGCTTGGCGACAGGCCCGCAGCGCAGCCCGATGTTTGGCGCTTCCTCCATCTCGCCAGTGAGCGGTAAGAAGCTCGACAGCTTGTTCAGCGTTGGACAGGTTTCGAATGCCGCCGGTGATGCCGATGGAAACTGGAACTGGCTTAGAAAACCACGCGTTGTACATAGCATAGCCTCGCTCATCTGGAGTAACTTAGATTACTTCGGAGATACATGACCGTCCTTCCGCGCAAGCACGCTTCTGAGCATGGGTTCGATCCGTGAAAGCTCGTCGAGATGCGCGGCTGACAGATCGGCGAGACAGTCGTCGGCGCGTTCGGTCGGACGCAAGAGAACGCGGCGGTGGTCGTCCTTGTCCTGATCCCTTGTTACAAGCCCTGCTTCGCAAAGACGGTTGACGAGTTCCACGGCGCTGTGGTGGCGGATGCGCAGACGTTCCGCCAGATCGCCGATCGTCACCGGTCCGCCGCCCGGAAAGCCTTTGATCGCCAGCAGCGCCTGATGCTGGCGCGTGGTCAGGCCTGCGTCTTCCGCCTGGATCTGGCTGAATTCGAGGAAGCGGCGGATCAGATAGCGAAACTCGGAGAGCCGTTGGTAGTCGGTTTGCCCGATTGTTGAACGGCGCCTGTATGGATCCGGTGTGTCTGACATCGATGCCTTTCCGGTAAGAGCCAAAAAACGCGCTTGAATATTTACATCGTGTTACGATACAGAGCAAGTCGACAAAGCCGGCGGGCAGCTTCGCCAGCGCCTCATTTCCGAGATACCGCACGCCGCCAGGAAGCAAAGCCCACCATGAAGCCCCATCGCGCCAATCCCGACCATCTCCGTGATTTCACGACCGATGCCAGAGTGCTCACCATAGCCACCATTGCCGTTGTGGTTGGGACTGCAGCCGTATTCGCGGGCATCGCCCTATTGAAACTGATCCGGCTCGCCACCAACATCGCCTATTTTGGCCAGTTCACGCTTGCCAATCTCAAGCTCCAGGATACGCCGCTTGGCTACGCTGCGGTGATCGTTCCGGTGATCGGCGCGCTGATCATCGGCATTATGGCGCGCTTCGGCAGCGAGAAGATCCGGGGCCATGGCATTCCTGAAGCCATCGAGGCGATCCTGCTCGGGCGGTCGCGGCTTGATGCCAAGGTGGCAATCCTGAAGCCGCTATCGTCCGCAATCTCGATTGGCACCGGCGGACCCTTCGGCGCCGAGGGCCCGATCATCATGACCGGCGGCGCCATCGGCTCGCTGATCGCGCAGATGCTGCCGGTGAGCGACAATGAGCGCAAGACGCTGCTGGTGGCGGGCGCGGCAGCCGGCATGACCACCGTGTTCGGAACGCCAATCGCCGCCATCATGCTGGCGGTCGAGCTGCTGCTTTTCGAATGGACGCCGCGCAGCTTCATTCCGGTGGCGGTTGCGGCCATCATTGCCGAAGTCGAACGCACCATGCTGCATTTGCCTGGGCCGATCTTTCCGTTTCAGGGCGGCATGGAGGTCTCCTTTGTCGGCCTTGGCGGCTGGGTTTTGGTCGGTATTGCCGCCGGCCTTCTGTCAGGATTGCTCACGCAGATGGTCTATGCCTGCGAGGATGGTTTTCAGAAGCTGCCTATTCATTGGATGTGGTGGCCGATGCTCGGCGGCCTGGTGGTCGGCCTAGGCGGTTTGATCGAGCCGCAGTCGCTCGGCGTCGGCTATGACAACATCGCGAACATGCTGGATGGCCGCACTATCGCCACTGCCGCGCTCATGCTCCTGGTGGTGAAAGCCGTCATCTGGTCGGTGGCGCTGGGGTCGGGGACATCGGGTGGTGTGCTGGCGCCGCTGCTGATCATGGGTGGGGCCATGGGGGCGGTCCTTGCGGGATTTCTCCCCGCCGCCGACCCGGGATTTTGGGCGCTGCTGGCGATGGCCGCGACCATGGGAGGGACGATGCGCGCGCCGCTCACCGCCACCTTCTTCGCGGTCGAGCTGACCGGCAACACTCACGTCCTGCTGCCACTGATCGCAGCCTGCGCGACAGCGCACGCAGTCACCGTGCTGTTGATGAAGCGGTCGATCTTGACCGAAAAGATTGCCAGAAGGGGGCATCACCTGGTCCGCGAGTATCGTGTCGATCCGTTCGCCTTGACCAGGGTGCGCGAAGTGATGACGAATAAGGTCGAGAGCGTGCCGGCGACGATGACGCTGCATGGCGCCGCGGCGTTCCTGACCGCGCCCGAGACGCGGCATCCTAGTTTTCCCGTGGTGAATGCGCAGGGGCATGTGATCGGCCTCATCGACCCGCCGGCGATCTTGCGCTGGCGGCGCGCCGGCAAGCATCGCACCACGGCGCTCGGCGAACTGCTGGCTGGGAGCAAGGTCACGCTGGCCTATCCCGACGAATATCTCGAAGGCCTGTCCGACAAGCTGCTAACCGCCAATGTGTCTCACCTGCCGGTCGTTGCGCGTGAAGACGCCCAGCTGGTCGGTTATGTCGGCTGGAAGGACCTGATGCGTGTCCGGTCCCGGAAACAGGCCGAGGAACGGGATCGCTCGACCTTGCTGGGCTTCGGTCGCCGCCGCAGGAATGGGGATGGCGTCGCCGAATGATGGCGTGTGCATCAAAAACTCAGTTCAGACAAACATCATAACGACGACCGCGCCGATGACGATCAGGACAAGGCCGCCGATCAGCATCGGCAGCAGGCTGTTGTCCGAGTCGATACCAGACTCAAACTGCTTTGTTATCGGCTTATCGCTTTTCTTTGGTTCAGGCATAGCTCGTCTCCGTGCGAGAAAAATCGGAATGCGTCCGGTAAGGGGCAACGCCTGCGTAGGTGACTGTGACGGCCGTCTGCCCTGTCCTCAAATTGATCCGGCGACGAGATGGTGCCGCTCTTGATCCTGCGCGACGAAACATTTTGTCTCTGATCGTAAAGAGGCGTCGACCTTTACCCACCGCCTCGCGCCGCGCCGGAAGCTTGGGGTGGTGACGGCCTGCCGAGGAAATGTTGAGGCATCAGTGCGACATCGGCCAACGTGTAACGATCGAGGATGCTCTGGAAGGAGGCTATCGCTTCGCCAAACATGTTTGAAAGCTTGCAGGAGCCGGTGAGCACACATTGGTTTCCGGTGGCAAAGCACTCCACAACCGCGAAATCCGGCTCGGTCAGCCGTATGACATCGCCGATCCGAATCATCTCGGGCCGGAGCCCCAGAACAAGGCCGCCGGAACGGCCGCGGACCGCCTTCAGGTAGCCGCCGCGCGTCAGTGTATTGGCGACTTTGTTGAGGTGTGTCTTCGACACCTTAAAGGTGCGGGCAGTCTCCTCGATCGTGATCAGGCGATCGCCAGCGGAGGCCGCGTACATCAGCATCCTCAAAGCATAGTCCGAGAAGTTGGTCAGCCTCACGGGCGGTTCCTCTCTTGGATTAGCGGGCTGTTATGGGAACCACTCACAAACCAATTCGGCATCACAGGTCTTTCTCGGCAATCGGTTCGATGCCTATCGTGGTCTCTCCGCGACTGAAGGCGACCGCGAGACGAAAGCTGTGAGCGATGCGCAGCGCGCGATCCATGAACAGCGCCGCAACCTCGGGCGGACAGATGCGATGCACCGTGGCGCGAAACAACTTCAACCAACGCCGGAAATGCACCTCGCCGAGGCCGGCTATCGCGAGATGTGGTGGCAGAGGCCGCCCTTCATATCGGGCCGTTCGCAGCAGCGTCGCGGACCAGAAGTCACACATCTTTGCCAAATGACGCGGCCACTCGTCGGGCTGTATTCTCTGGTGGAAGATGGGGCCGAGAAGTTCATCGCAGCGAATTTCATCATAAAAGCCGTGAACCACACCATGGATCATGGTCTCGTCAAGCACATCCGGCAACGGGACGCCGTCGACGATGATCGTTCTCTTGCTGCGACTATTCCCGCTCATAATGCGCGTTCCCATTTCCGCAAGGCCAAGGCGGCTTTTGGCATCGTCGTCAGGCACAATCCATCCTGCCGACGGTACGGGTTCCTTAAGAGTGCTGTCCGACTGTCGATACGAATGGATTGCCTCGTCCGCAGCACCTCCGAAAGTGCGCATCCTTGCAGCCGCGTTTGGGATGAGGATCGATGGCTTGCATTCTCATGGTGCCTTGGCTCGGGCTCGAGTAAGCATCTCAATTAAAACATACATTGTCAATCTATGTTTTAGGAAAGACGATCGTGAAACCAAACCAAAGAAAATTCATCCAATCATCGATGGCGCATTCAGTTGAGGAGAAAAACAATGAAGTTCTTTGTCGATACAGCCGATATTTCTGAAATTCGCGAGCTTGCCGCCGCTGGCGTTGTCGATGGGGTGACCACAAACCCATCCCTTATTGCAAAGACTGGTCGAGCGATCAGGGATGTGATCAAGGAGATTTGCCAGACAGTCGAGGGCCCGGTCTCAGCGGAAGTCACGGCGATCCAGTTCGATGGCATGATAGCCGAGGGAGAGCGTTTGGCCAGCATTGCCGCCAATGTGGCGGTCAAGGTGCCGTCGACCTGGGATGGATTCAGAGCTTGCCGGGCGCTCAGTCAACTCGGGCACAAGGTCAACGTCACACTGTGCTTTTCAGCCAACCAGGCACTGCTCGCAGCCAAGGCAGGCGCGACCTTCATTTCGCCGTTCGTCGGCAGGCTCGACGATCTCGGGCTGGATGGCATGGAAGTGATCCGAGAAATCCGCACGATCTACGACAACGACAAATCCTTCAAGACGCAAATCCTCGCGTCTTCAATGCGCACCCCTCTCCTTGTCAAACAGGCTGCGATCGCAGGCGCCGATATCGCGACCGTGCCACCGGCGGTGCTCAGGAACCTCGCCAAACACCCACTCACCGACAGGGGCCTCGAGTCCTTTCTCTCCGACTGGAATAAGACGGGGCAAGCGATCCTGTAATTGCCCGCCGTGGAATCGCTGAGGAAGCCATCAAAAAATTGCACTCAATTATCGATTAAATTCGTTTGCATGATACCGGGGATGGCCGGAAACTGGAGTGTGAAAACCACTCAGCCCAATGCGTGACGTGGTCGGAATGTTTGGCGCAAGTGGTGCTGAGAATCTGAAGGCGCACTAGCCAGGCAGAAGATATCCCGACGCAGTGGCGATTGCCGCTTCGCCGTACGAGCGATTTTGACACAGGATCGCCAAGGAAGAAGAAAATGGCTGAAGGCCAGACCAAATTAGTCGGACCGGATTTGGTCCAGGGCATCGCGTTGTCCGACCTTCCCGATGGCGGAAAGCTTGTCGGCAATTGGGGCGACGAGCAGGTGTTGCTGGTGCGCCGAGGGAACGAGGTCTTCGCCACCGCGGCGACATGCACACATTACGGCGGACCCCTCGTCGAAGGTCTTCTGGTGGGGGATACTGTCCGTTGTCCCTGGCATCACGCGTGCTTCGATTTGCGCACGGGCGATGCCTTGCACGCGCCTGCCTTCAATCCACTCGCTTGCTGGTCGGTGGAACAGCGCGACGATCGGATATTCGTGGGCGAGAAGCGCAAGTGGACGGCGCCAAAGCAGCGCGACGGAAGCTCTGGCCAGATTCCTGGGAAAATCGTTATTGTCGGCGGCGGTGCAGCTGGTTTCGCAGCCGCCGAAACACTGCGGCGCGAGCAATACCAGGGCAGCATCGTCATGATCAGCGATGACCAAGCGCCGCCCGTCGACCGACCGAACCTCTCCAAGGATTATCTCGCCGGAAAGGCACCGGAGGACTGGATCCCGCTCCGCGGGGAGAAATTCTATTCGAAAAACAACATCGACCTGCGTCTCAATGCGAAGGCCGTTGACCTCGACCTGCGTTCCCGCGAGGTTGTCCTCGCGGATGAAGGCAGGATTCCCTACCACAGGCTGCTGCTTGCGACCGGGGCTGAACCGGTTCGACTAACCATCCCCGGCGCCGACCAGCCACACGTCCACACGCTGCGCTCGTTCGCAGACTGCAAGGCGATCATCGAGCGTGCCACGGCTGCGCGGCGCGCCATTGTGCTTGGCGCCAGCTTCATCGGCCTGGAAGTTGCCGCTGCTCTGCGCTCGCGTGGCATCGACGTTCATGTCGTGGCGCCAGATAAACGGCCCATGGAGCGCGTCCTGGGGCCGCAAATAGGCGCCTTCATCCGCGCCCTCCATGAGGAGAACGGCGTTGTTTTCCATCTTGAGGACACCGCGAACAGCATCGATGGCAGCAAGGTGAAACTCAGCAGTGGCGGTACGTTGACGGCGGATTTCATCGTCGTCGGCATCGGCGTGCGGCCGCGGATCAGACTTGCCGAAACGGCGGGGTTGGTCGTTGACCACGGCGTTGTTGTGGACGCCTTTCTGGAAACGAGCGAGCCAGGGATCTTCGCGGCAGGCGACATTGCGCGGTGGCCAGATTCTCACAGCGGCGAGAACATTCGGGTCGAGCATTGGGTGGTTGCAGAGAGGCAAGGGCGAACTGCAGCACTCAACATGCTCGGCTATCGCGAGAAATTCGACGCCGTGCCGTTCTTCTGGAGCCAGCACTACGATGTTCCCATCAACTATGTCGGCCATGCTGAGCAATGGGATGAGATCGCGGTCGATGGTGACATCTCAGCCAAGGATTGCCTACTGCGCTTTAAGCGCGAAGGGCGCACGCTGGCTGTCGCTTCGATCTTCCGCGACATCGAAAGTCTGGAGGCCGAGGTGGAAATGGAGCACCGAATGGCGACCTAGCAGACGCTCTTGGACACCGGAGAGAGCGCAACCAGCATAGCGGAGCGGTGTGTCGTCGTGAGCGAAAGGAGTTCGAAACTATGTCCACTACGCAACAGGAACTTGAAACTACCAACGGTTTGCGCCCGGTTGCGCCCGCTCATTGTTCAAAGATCGTTCAGTTCGCCAGGGAGGTTGCCGGGGAAGCGTCGGATGAGACGCCGACCTCGGTCGAAATCTTCTCGGACAGCGGGCACTGGTACTGCCGGGTCCGTCGCGGCGATGAAAAGACCCGGCCGATGGGCCCCTATACCAAACAACAGGCTGAGCGGATCCAGGAGACTCGGAGAATGTTGATCGCCAAAAGAGGTACCGCTCAGATTATGTTCGAGTAGGGCGGCTACCTTCACGATCGCGCCGGCCGGCGCACTTCTCGCTACAGTGATCTTTCGTCATCAAGTTTTTTGAAACGTTGCGCGGCAGACCTCCGGCTCTTGAGGGTGGCTGCATTGTGAAACCGCGTTTCGCGGGCAGGACGTCTGTTGGCGTTTTCCCCTTGGCCGAGCCAGCATCATCTCAACCCATGGAAGGAAAGCCCGATGGGCTACAAGTCAATCGTCCTCAATCTCGGCGTCGACGGTATGGTCGCCCCTGTTATCAAGCTCGGTGTCGATCTGGCCCAGCGCTTCGATGCGCGCCTGATAGGTCTCGAGTGGATTTTCAGCGGGGCTACCCGCTCGCTGTTTGAAAATGATCGACTGAACCGCGTCATGTCGAATTGATCGTGATACGCAGATAGTGGAAGTGCATTGCCAAAAGCTGGCAAAACCGCGCAGGCCGTCCGGCGCTTCGGGTTGACTGCTCATCAACTATCACGCGGCTGTCAGGCGGGCTTATCGGAAGAGCACATACTTGTTATTCACCGTCCGTGGCGATCAACATCCAATTGCGCTTCGTCGACAGGGTTTCACAGGCGAACGTCCACGTGTCGATCACCTCAACGATCTGCTGGGGATCGCCAGCGACGATCGCGTCGTTGGCCGAGCGCGTAACGGTGACCACGTCGGAAACGAAGCGAACGGCAATCTCAGCGGTGCCATCCTCTTCGAGGACGCTGACGACCGTGGCTTCGCGCATGCCGATAAAGGTGAGCTGCAGCATCTCGTCCCGATCCCGGCGTCCGGCAATCGCTCGTTCGAAGATGTCGAGCACTTCCGGTCCGACAAGGCGCTTGAATGTCTGGATGTCGCCGTTTGCATAGGCCAACAAGACAATTTCATAAGCCGCCTTGGCGCCCGCGAGAAACGTGGCAGGGTCAAAACTCGGATCGCTCTTTCGGATAACGTCCAAAGGCGTGTCCCCGGAAGACGTGTTTTCGACACAGCCGGTTCGTTGCCTCGTCTGCGCATCGTCCCGTTTGGCCTTGTCTTCGCGCGAGCGCGGCAGAGGTTGGCCCCAACTGCCCAGCAAAACCCAATAAAACGCGACGATCGCAACGAGCAGTATCGCGTTGTTTGGATCTGTGGTCTCGTTCATGGCATTCTCCCGACGACGTGTCGAAGTATTCAGACGCCGATTTGTTCAGCGGATGAGCGGCAGTTTCTCCCACTGATGGACGGGCGGCGGCGATGGCAGTTGCCATTCGAGCGTTGTCGCCCCTTCACCCCATGGGTTGGCGCCGGCCTGCCGTCTGCGGCTGAAAGCTTCCGCCACCGTGATGAAGAAAACGACAAGTCCGGCTGTTGAAATGTAGGACCCGATCGATGAGACGAAATTCCAGCCGGCGAAAGCGTCCGGATAGTCCGCAACGCGGCGCGGCATGCCGGCCATCCCGAGGAAATGCTGCGGGAAGAAGACGAGATTGACGCCAACGAACATCAGCCAGAAATGTAGCTTTCCCAGCGTCTCATTGTACATATAGCCGGTCATCTTCGGGAACCAGTAGTAAAAGCCGGCGAAGATGGCGAAGACCGCCCCCAAAGACAGCACATAGTGGAAGTGGGCGATCACAAAATAGGTGTCGTGCAACGAGCGGTCGATGCCGGGGCTGGCGACCATGATCCCGGTGACGCCGCCGATGGTGAAGAGCAGGACGAAGCCGAGAGCCCACAGCATTGGCGTCTTGAACTCGATCGATCCTCCCCACATTGTCGCCAGCCACGAAAACACCTTCACGCCGGTCGGAACGGCGATAACCATCGAGGCAAATGAGAAGTAGCGCAGAGTGTCGACTGACAGGCCGGTCGTATACATATGGTGCGCCCAAACGACAAAGCCGATCGCGCCGATCGCCACCATCGCATAGGCCATGCCGAGGTAGCCGAAGATCGGCTTTTTTGCGAAGGTCGAGATGACGTGGCTGATGATGCCGAAGCCGGGCAGGATCATGATGTAGACCTCGGGATGACCAAAGAACCAGAACAGATGCTGGTAGAGGATCGGATCGCCGCCGCCTTCGGGGACGAAGAAGGTCGTGCCGAAGTTGCGGTCCGTGAGCAGCATTGTGATCGCGCCGGCAAGCACGGGCAGCGACATCA